>JBJKRV010000580.1:0-14758 GCA_046704465.1 Opitutaceae bacterium
CGGTGGCGTGGTGCCCGGGCGGCCGCATCAGGGCGAAGGCCTTCTCGTGTTGCACCAAAGCGAGATTCATGGCCGCCAGCGCGGCGCCGACGGAGCGGCGGGCGTGGTCGAAGATCCCGTCATAGAACGGGGTGTCTTCATCGAAGTCGGGCGGGCTCTGGAGGCGTTCGAGATGGGCCGGGGTGTGCACCGACAGCAGCATCTCGTCAGTGGCGATCGCGGGGATGCGCCATTCCCAGTCCGGATGGGCCGCGCGGAGCAGCTCCGAACTGCGGGTGATGCGCGACGGCTGCTCCGGGCGCTTGGCGGACCCGTAGTCGACGCATTGCGGATCGTGGAGAATGATCACGACGAATGTGGGCCGTTGGGGGAGGGCTGGGATGCCGGCGCTACGGGGCCGAAAAATCGCGGAGAAAGGTTTGGTCGCCGGCAGAGAGGCATTCCGGATGGTGTCTGATTGAGGCGGCGCGTGAACCGCAGCGGCTTCAATTCAGCGTTTGGGAGAGCGTGGCATTTAGCAACGCCGGATTGTCGGACAGCAGGGCGTCCGCCCCCCAGCCGGCCAGGCGCGTCATGGCGGCGGGTTCGTTCACGGTCCAGCACCAGGCGCGCCGGCGGCGGTCGTGCAGGCGGGCAATGAAATCCGGTGAGACTACATCGCGATGATCGACGCTCAGCCCCAACGCGTCGATGCGGGCCAGGGTGGACGCCGCGGAATGCAGTCGGCGCCGGTCGGCGATGAGCATGCGCGGGATTTCGGGCGCCAGCTGTTGCGCCGCGCGCAGCGCCTCCGCCGCGAACGAGGCCAGGATGACGCGATCGGCGGCGCCGGATTGTCGGACCACACGAGCGACGGATTCGACCGCCGCCCCGGTCTTGAGCTCGATCTGGGTCAGAATTCGTCCCCGGATCAGGGCCAGCACGTCGGCCAGGCTCGGAATGGCTTCGCCGGCGATGCGAACGGCGCGGAGCTCCGCGAAGGTCAGTCGTCCGACGCGCCGCCGGAGCCCGGCCAGGCGGGAGAGCGTGGCGTCGTGGAAGACCACGGGAATCCCGTCGCGCGACATCCGCACGTCGAGTTCGACGCCGTCGGCGCCCAGGGCCAGGGCTCGCGCAAAGGCCGCCAGGGTGTTTTCGGGCGCTTCGGCCGAAGCGCCGCGATGGGCGATAACCAGGGGTCGGGCCACAAACAGGCACAACAACCCGCGGCCACCCGGGAGGAAAGGCAATTTCCGCAAGGGGGAGGTCGGCTGCCGGGTCGTTTCTGGATGTGCCTTTTGCGGGAAGTTGTGGCAAGGGTTCCCGGTGATGAAGGTGGTGGTACTCTGTTCCGGCGGCATGGACTCGGTGACGGCCCTGTATTGGGCGCACCGGCATCATGAGACCGTGGCGGCCGTGAGCTTCGACTACGGGTCCAAGCACAATCCGCGGGAGCTTCCGTTTGCCGCGGAGCACGCCCGCCGGCTCGGGGTGGCGCATGAGATGGTCGCGCTCGAATTCGTGCCCCGCCTCTTCTCCTCCGCGCTGCTCCGCACCGGGGGCGGAATTCCCGACGGCCATTATGCCGACGCCACGATGAAGCAGACGGTGGTGCCGTTTCGCAACGCGATCATGCTGTCGATTGCCGCCGGGGTTGCCGAAAGCCGGCGGGCGGAAGCGCTGGTGATCGCGGCCCACGGCGGCGACCACGCGATCTACCCGGACTGCCGGGAGGAATTCATGCGGGCGATGGCGGAAGCGATGCGCCTCGGAACCTATGCGGGGCTGGTGCTCCTGCGGCCGTTCATTGCCATGAACAAGGCGGAGATTGCCGTGGAGGGGGCGCGGCTGGGGGTCGATTTCGCCCGGACCTGGTCATGCTACAAGGGCGGCCGGGTGCACTGTGGCAAATGCGGCACCTGCGTGGAACGCCGCGAGGCCTTCCTGCTGGCGGGGCTTCCCGACCCCACGGAGTATGGCTCCACCGGACCGCTGCCCCCGAAGCCGGGAGCGGGTGCCGCCGCGAAGCGAGGTCCGGGTTGACGAGGCCGGAGGCGGATCCGGCGTGCGCCGCTTTCGCCGCGTTCAAACCACCACGATGCTCATCTCCGAAATCTTCCATTCGCTCCAGGGCGAGGGCGAGTTGACCGGCGTACCCTCGGTCTTTGTGCGCACGTCCGGGTGCAACCTGCGGTGTGCCTGGTGCGACACGCCCTATGCCTCATGGGAGCCCGAGGGCACGCAGATGACCGTCGATCAGGTCGTGGCCGGAGTGCTCCGGTATCCGGCGCGACACGTGGTCCTGACGGGCGGGGAACCGATGGTGGCGGCCGGCATCGCGGAGCTGGCCGGGAGGCTGAGGGAACTGGGACGGCATATTACGATCGAGACGGCGGCCACCGTGGCACCGGAGGGAATCGCCTGCGACCTGGCATCGCTTTCCCCGAAGCTGCTCAACTCGGCGCCCGACCGGGAGCGGCATGCCACCTGGCGCCGGAAGCACGAGGCGCTGCGCTGGCAACCGGCGGTGATTCGCGCCTGGCTGGACGCGGGACCGTGGCAATTGAAGTTCGTGGTCACCCAGCCGGGCGACGTGGAAGAGATCGACACCATGCTGGCCCAACTCCAGCGGGACGTGCCGCGGCACCAGGTCTGGCTCATGCCGGAGGGGACGACGATCGAGGTCCTGCGCCGGCGTGGCGTCTGGCTGGCCGACGTGTGCAAGCAGCGCGGGTTCCGCTACGCCCACCGGCTGCAGATTGAGCTGTACGGCAACCAGCGCGGCACCTGAGCGCCGGGGGGTCAGGACGACCTTGCCGGCTGGAGACGGTGAAGCAGGCGCCGGGTCTCGGCGAATACGTGTTCGGCGTCGGCCGCGGCGTCGATTTCGTGCAGCAAGCCGCGCTTGCGATAATGCTCGAGCACGGGATCGCAGGTGTTCGCGTAGGCGCGCAAGCGGACCCGAATGGCTTTGGGACGATCATCCTCCCGATGCACCAGTTCGCCTCCACAGGCGTCGCACCGGCCGGACACACGCGGAGGCTTGTGCTCGAGATGGTAGCTGGCGTGGCATTGGCTGCAGACACGCCGGCCGGACAGGCGGGCGACAATCTCGGATTCGTCGGCAAAATAGTTGATGGCGGCGTGCAGACGGCGCCCGATTCCCGCGAGATCCGCGTCGAGGGCGTGTGCCTGTTCGAGGGTGCGCGGATAGCCGTCGAGCAGGAAGCCATGTTCACACTTGAGGCAGGTGATGCGTTCCCGCACCAATTCGTCGACCATGGCGTCCGAGACCAGTGCCCCCCGCTTCATCGCGGCGAGGGCGGCGCCCATGGCGGGCGATGGCGCGTGCCGCCCGGCTTCGCTCAGGGCGTAACGGAAGATATCGCCGGTCGAAAGGTGACAGGGGCCAAACTCGGCGACAATACGGTCCGCCTGCGTCCCTTTGCCCACGCCGGGCGGCCCCAGCAGCACCAAATGCCAGGCACGCGGAGGCCGATGGTCCTTTTCAGCGCAAACCGCGCCAGGACCCTGTAGCCACGCAGACGGAGTGCTGGCTGGCGACATGGCCTTCGATTTCTAATCTAGCACTCTTCACAGAAGTGGCGAGCCTAATGACAGGGCCTGACGCCGCCGTCCGGTCCGGCTACTCGATGACGGAGTCGACCAGGGTTCCCGCGGTGGGGGGCTCGGGGCCGATGGCGAAGGCCGACGCGATCTGATCGAGAGCCGGGGCGAGGCGGGCGTCGTTGCGGGCGTGCACCCGACAGAGAGGATTGCCGGCGGCGATTTGCTCGCCGACTTTCAGGAGATTTGTGATGCCAACGGCGAGGTCGATGGGGGCGGCGACATTCGCCCGGCCCGCCCCGAGCAGCAGGGCGCCTTGGGCGATTGCCATCGGGTTGACGTCCGTCACAAAGCCCGAGCGGGGGGCGGGAAGCTCGCGGACCACGTCGGCCCGCGGCAGGCGGCTGGGGTCGTCGAGCACCGCAACGTCGCCACCCTGCGCGGCGACCATCGCGTGAAACTTGGCGAGGGCGGAACCGTCGGTCAGCGCCTTCTCCAGGCGGTGCCGGGCGTCGGCCAGATCGGCGGCGCCCCCTCCGAGGCAGAGCATGTGGCTACCCAGTGCGTAAGTGACCTCGTTGAGGTCATCCGGTCCGCGACCTTTGAGCGCCTCGATGGACTCGACGATCTCGACGGCGTTGCCCACCGCACGCCCGAGCGGCTGATCCATGGACGTGAGCAGGGCGCGGGTCGGTTTTCCCATCGTCCGGCCGATCGCCACCATGGCGCCGGCGAGTTCCCGGGCGCGGGCTTTTTCCTTCATGAAGGCCCCGCGGCCGAATTTCACATCGAGCACGAGGGCGTCGATGCCTTCGGCCAGCTTCTTCGACATGATGCTGGCGCAAATCAGGGGAATGGATTCGACGGTCGCGGTAACGTCGCGCAGGGCGTAAAGCTTGCGATCGGCCGGGGCGAGTTCGGCGGTCTGTCCGATCATCGCAACGCCCAGACGTCGAAGCTGGGACCGGTATTCATTGAGGGAGAGGCCCACCCGGAAACCGGGGATGGATTCCAATTTGTCAAGGGTGCCGCCGGTGTGGCCGAGGCCCCGGCCGCTCATCATGGGCACGGGCACCCCGCACGCGGCGACCAATGGCGCCAGGATGAGCGACACCTTGTCGCCGACTCCGCCGGTGGATTGCTTGTCGACTTTGCGCCCGGGGATGTCGGACAGATCGGCGACGGCTCCCGACGCCACCATGGCGGCCGTGAGCTCGGAGGTTTCGACGTCGGTCATGCCCCGAAGGAAGACGGCCATCAACAGGGCGGTGGCCTGGTAGTCAGTCCAGGTGCCATGAGTGACACCGTGTACGAATGCGCGGATCTCGTCGCGGGACAGGGCGAACCCGTCGCGTTTGCGGGCGATGACGGCTTGGGGGAAAGCGCCGGGGGTCATGGCGGCAGCATGGCAGGAGGAAGCGCGACGGCAAGGGGCGGGAGGCCGCATCCGGCCGTCAACACGCGGTTGCGAAAGAATTGGAGTCCCCTGATACTGGCGGCCGTGCCCGCCGACCCGCAACAACTCCCCAGCGCCGTGGCGGCCATCGAGGCCGCCGAAGGCCTGGTGGTGATGGCGGAGGGCGAAACACCCGGGCTTTGCCACGACCGGGTGATACGGCCGGGTGATCCGGACCTGAAGCGAATCGAAGACCGAGTGGATTTGAAGGAAGCGGGATGGTTTGAGCGTGATCCGCTCCAGGCGTGGGGCTACTACGCCACGCTGATCGACCGCGCCCGCCAGGCCGCGCCGCCGGCGGGCCTCGCGTCGTTGATGCGGGGGGCAGCCCGGATGCCGCGCGGCGCGTTTGTCTTCACCTCCTGCATCGACGGCCGTTTCCAGCGGGGGCGCGTTGCCGAGGAGCGGATCGTGGAGTGCCGCGGATCCCTCGAACACCTCCAATGCGCGAAACCCTGCTGCGCGGCCACATGGCCAGTGGCGGCGACCCTGGGCCTGAACATCGATCCGGTGGCGCTGCGGGCGGCGGGAGAAGTACCACGCTGCGTCCGCTGCGGCGGTCCGGCGCGGCCGAATGTGAGGCTGGCCGAGAACGACGCGACGTGGAGCTCGGGCCGGACCCTGGCCCAGCAGGTGCGGTATCGCGCCTGGCTGGCGTCGCTCGCCCGCGGCCGGTTTGTGGTGATTGCGCTGGGGCCGCACACGGGCGCCTCGGCGGTCGGCGAGGCGGCGGAAGAATTGGCGGCGGCAGGCCGGGTGCCGTTGATTGCGATCAATCCGTCTGGGTCGCAGCCGCCCGGGCTGATCTCCCTGGCGGGCGATCTGGAAGCCGTGCTGCAGGAATTGTCCGACGCCGGCGCCTGATGGGGAGCCGGCAGGGGCGCGCCGCCGGCGAATTCGGGTCCGGCCAGTTTTTGCGTTTGAAGTGAGCCGATGCGCCGTTGACCATCGCGCTCGGAGATTATGGCTTCCGTGTCCGAGGTCCGCCTGAGCCGGGAGATGCGGCTCCGAGACATCACGATGATCGGCGTGGGCGCCATGATCGGCGCCGGAATCTTCGTGCTGACGGGCATCGCGGCGGGGGTGGCCGGACCGGGACTGCTGCTGGCGTTTCTACTCAACGGCTTTGTGACGCTGTTCGCGGCGGCGGCCTATGCGGAGCTGGGCAGCTGTTTTCACAGCGCGGGCGGCGGCTACCTGTATGTGAAGACCGGCCTGAAGGATCCCCAGGGGTTCATGAGCGGCTGGATGTCGTGGTTCGCCTATGTGGTCGCGTGCGCGCTCTATGCCCTGGGGTTCGGCGCCTATTTCCATCTGGTGCTGAACATGCTCGGCATCGCACCGGTGAGCATGCCGCTGATGGGAATGGAGAAGTGGCTGGCGGTGGGCGTGGTGGTTCTTTTCAGCTATATCAATTACCGGGGGGCGTCGGAGGCCGGCGGCGCGGGGAACATCGTGACCATGGGCAAGATGGCCGTGCTGATGGTCTTCGTCGCCTTTGGCCTCTGGGCGACCTTCTCGCGTCCCCACTGGCAGGACACCTTCACGAACAATTTTCTGCCCAACGGTTTTGGTCACGTCTTCATCGCCATGGGCCTGACCTTCATTGCCTACGAAGGCTACGAGATCATCGCCCAATGCAGTGAGGAGGTGCGCGCGCCGGAGCGAAATGTGCCGCGGGCGATCTTCCTGTCCCTGTTGATCGTGGTGCCGACCTACCTGCTGGTCGGATTCGTGGCGCTGGGAGCGGTGCATCCGGCCGGCATGGCCAGTTGGCAGTTTCTCGGACAGCAGAAGGAGACGGCGCTGGTCGACGTGGCCAGCCATTTCTTCCGCGGCGGCGGAATCATGATCGTCATCGGCGGCCTCCTCTCCACGATGAGTGCGCTCAACGCCACGATCTATTCGTCCTCGCGCGTGTCCTTCGCGATGGGGCGGGACCGGAACCTGCCTTCGTGGTTCGGGCGGGTGCATGCCGAGCGCAAGACCCCCCACTGGGCGATTCTGGTCTCGGGGGTGCTGGCGGCCATCATGGCCTCGGCGCTCCCGGTGGAGGCGGTGGCGAGTGCGGCGGACATCCTGTTCCTGCTGCTGTTCATTCAAGTGCTGGCCGTGCTCATCGCCTTGCGGAAGAAGCGGCCCGACCTGCCGCGCGGCTACAAGGTGCCGTGGGTGCCGGTGGTGCCGGCCATCGGAATCGTCCTGCAACTTGCACTGGCCGTTTACCTTTTCGTCTACAGTCCCATGGCATGGGTCAGCGCGGGCATCTGGATCGGCCTCGGGCTGGTGGTCTATTATGCCTACGCGCGGAAGCGGGACCGGGCCTACGGGCAATTGGTCGAGGCGCGCGAAGCGGCCGAGCGGCGCGAATACCGGATCCTCGCGTGCGTCGGCAATCCGGATCGGACGCGGGTGATCGAAAACGTGGCCGGTGCCATCGCCCGGCATTACGATGGAGAACTGGTCCTGTTCTCGGTGGTCGAGGTGGCCGACGGGGAACTGCTGGCACATGGACTGGACCGGGTCGACCACGTACGCACCCGGTTGGATGACCTCCAGCGGGGGTTCGGGGCGGCGGGCCTGCCGGCGAAGGCCGTGGTGCAGGTCGCGCACCGCGTGTCCTACGGCATCACCGAGGCGGTCCTCGACGAGCGCTGCAACCTGATCGTGATGGGGCGGGAGCGACATTCGACCATGATGGAGCGGTTCGCCGCGACGACGGTGGACCGGGTGGTGCGGGAAGCTCCGGCCCAGGTGGTGGTGGTCACCGCGGAGAGCTGGCCGGAACGCATCCGGGAGATCCTGTTTGCGTATGAAGCCGGACCACACACGCAGCTGGCGGCGGATGTAATGCAGGCGTTCGCGGACGCATTCCAGGCGCAGATACGCATCGTCCAGGTGCTGCCGCGAACCGCCGGGGCCGCGGCCGTCCAGCGCGCACAAAACGAAATGGTGCAGACCTTCGGCGACCGGTTCGTCCAGGGGGAGAAGAAGGTCGCGCTGGCGGGCGACATCGTCAACGGCCTCCTGAGGGAATCACGCACGTCGGACCTCATCGTCATGGGTGGCAGCGAGGCCGGCCTGATTGCACAACTGCTGGGCTATGCCCTGCCCCACGAGCTGGCCGACCGGACGAACAAGCCGGTCATCACCGTGCACGAGATGGCGGAGCAACCCAAACGATGGATACGCTGAAAGGAAGGATGTCATGCAACAAACAAGGGCTTTTGAATCGCTGCAGGACGTGATGGCCCACTTGGTGGGCTATCTGCCCACCCTGTTTGCCGGCCTGGTGGTGCTGGTGCTTGGCGCGGCGGCGGCCTGGATCGTGTCGGTGGTGACGGTCCGAATCCTGGTCTTTCTCCGGCTGGACCGGGTGGCGATGCGGCTGCGGTGGGGCCGGGCGTTGGAGAAGGGCGACGTCCGCCGTTCCCTGTTCAGCTTTGTCGGCACGGCGTGCGGGGTGCTGACGTTCCTGGTCTTCCTCGAGAATGCGATCCTGATCTGGAAGCTGACCGTCTTGTCGGAGCTGTTGCAGCGATTCGTCGAACTGATTCCACGGCTGATATTGGCGTCCATCATCCTCGTGGTTGGATGGGGTGTGGCATCGGGGGTGTCGCGCTCGGTGCAGCGGGCGCTGTATCAGGAGGAATTCGACCGGGCGCGGCTGGCGGCGCGGCTGGTCCGCTGGGCCCTGCTCATCGTGACGGGGGCCATCGCCCTGGTGGAACTCCGCATCGCGGTGACCGTGGTCACGGGCGGATTCCTGATCGCGTTTGGAGGGCTGACGTTGACCTTTGCGCTCGCCTTCGGTCTGGGGAGCCGGCACGCGGTCGAACAAATGTGGGCGGAACGGTTCCGCCGATCACGACGGACCGACAACGAGGATTCCAAGCCCGGCGAGTGACGTCCGCCTGACGGCATGAGATCTGGCGGACGGGTTAACCTTGAGGCTGGCGGATCCGGAGTGTAGACAGAAAGCGGTGCCGGAGCGGGGATGGCGCCCCATCCCACATCCGGGGTCGCCAGATCGGAACGCGAAAACGCCTCACCTGCCATGTCCAAGGCCAAAATGACCGTCGAGATCCGCCAGGCCACGCGGGACGATATCCCGCGGTTGATCGAGCTGAACCGCCTGTCCTATCCGCGCCTGACTCAGGAGAATGTGGTGTGGGGCGAGGCACACCTGCTGAGCCACCAGCGCGTGTTTCCGCAGGGCCAACTGGTGGCGCAGGCCGGCGGGCGGATTGTCGGCGCGGTCTCGACGCTGATCGTGGATCTGGGGCGCGACCCGCTGCGCCATCACACGTGGGCCGGTATCACCGACAGCGGTTATTTCACCAATCATGATCCGACGGCTGACACCCTCTACGGCGCGGACGTCTATGTGCATCCCAAGACGCGGGGCCTCGGCGTGGGCGCGGCCCTGTATGAAGCGCGACGCCAGTTGTGCCGGCGGCTGAACAAGCGCCGCATTCTGGCAGGCGGCCGCCTGTGGAATTATGCCGAGCATGCGGATCGGATGACACCCGAAGAGTACGCCGAGCGGGTGGCGGCGGGAGAATTGCGAGATCTGGTGCTGAGTTTCCAGATCCGTGAGGGCTTCGTGTTGCGCGGCGTCATGCCGCACTACCTGCGCGACGCGCGGAGCCACAATTATGCGAGCCTGATCGAATGGCTAAATCCGGATTACCGGCCGCGCGCGGCGGGCCCGCGCAAGGTGCGGGTGGCCTGCGTGCAGCACAAGATGCGCAAGGTGAAATCATTCGCGGACTTCGCCCGGCAGGTGGAGTACTTCGTGGACGTGGCGGCCGACTATCGGTCGGATTTTGTCCTGCTGCCGGAATTGTTCTCGGTGCAACTGCTCTCGGCCGCGGATGCCCGCACGCCGAAGGAGGGCATGCGGCGCCTCGCCGAACAGACGGAGAAACTGATCTCGACGATGCGGGGGTTCGCGACCAAATACGGCCTCACCATCATCGCCGGGAGCCACCCGATCTTTCAAAAGGACCGGCTGCTCAACCGCAGCCACGTCTGCCTGCCCGACGGCTCCGTCATTGCGCAGGACAAGCTGCACATCACGCCGAACGAGCGCTACTGGTGGGGCATCCGGGGCGGCCGTGGGCTGCAAGTGATCGACACGCCCAAGGCGCGCATCGGCGTGTTGATCTGTTATGACGTCGAGTTTCCCGAGGCGGCACGCCACCTGGCAGATGAAGGCGCCGAGATCATCTTCGTGCCGTTCTGCACCGACAACCGCCAGGGCTACCTCCGGGTGCGCTACTGCGCGCAGGCGCGGGCGATCGAAAACCAGATCTATGTCGCCCTGGCGGGAAACGTCGGAAACCTTCCGGACGTGAGCAACATGGATATCCAGTATGCGCAGGCCGCCGTGCTCACGCCGTCCGACTTTCCCTTCGCCCGGGACGGGATTGCCGCCGAGGCGGTGGACAACGAGGAAACGCTCCTGATCTGCGATCTTGACCTCGACCTGTTGACCGAATCGCGGGACGCCGGGACGGTGACACCGCGACTGGACCGGCGGTCGGACCTCTTCAAGGTGGTGGTGACCCCGCGCGGCCGGGTGACCGAATCGCTCCAGCCGGGCGACGATCCGCTTGGGGATCAGCCGGACCAGCCGAAATAGGCGGTCCCGGTCTGGTGGCGAACCGTAGGTGACGCCGGTCTGAGGCGGCAGGCTATCGCCGTTTTCGGCGGGCCGCGATCTGGGCCACGGAAAACCGGACGATGCCCTCCAGACGTTCGATTTCGGCCGGATCGAGGGCGGTCGCACCTTTCAGAGCCTCCTCGGCCCGTTGTTGGGCCCGGACCGCCGCCTGCTCATCAATCTGCGCTGCCTGGATCGCAAACTCTGCCAGCACCTTGACCCGGTCGCCCTCGACCTGGGCAAAGCCGCCGCCGATGACGAGGTCTCGGGTCTCGGCCCCTTTCGTCACCCGCAGTTCGCCATCCGCCACCTGCACGAGCAGGGGGAGGTGGCCGGGCAGGATGCCGACCTCGCCTTCGAGCGCCGGAATCACCACCGAGTCAACGGTTTCGCTGTAAACCCGGCTCTCGGGCGTCACGATTTCGAGAGTCAGCGGCATGGCGGAGTCAGGGTCAGCAGGGAGGAAACGGAAGTCAGGCCTTCTTCCCTGCAGCCAGCACGTCGTCGATCGAGCCCTTCATGTAGAAGTCACCTTCGGAGACTTCGTCGAGCTGACCGTCGAGGATCATCTTGAAGGCACGTACGGTGTCCTTCACGGACACGTACCGTCCGGAGAAACCCGTGAAAACCTCGGCCACATGGAAGGGCTGCGACAGGAACTTCTGGATCTTGCGGGCGCGGTAGACGGTGAGCTTGTCCTCGGGCGAGAGCTCGTCGAGCCCGAGGATGGCGATGATGTCCTGCAGATCCTTGTAGCGCTGCAGGACCCGCTGCACGCCGCGGGCGACCTGGTAGTGCTCCTCGCCGACGATATCGGCGGTCAGCGCCTTGGAGGTGGACGCCAGCGGATCCACAGCCGGGTAGATGCCCAGCTCGGCGATGGAGCGCTCCAGCACGATGGTGGAATCGAGGTGCGCGAACGTGTTGGCCGGTGCGGGATCGGTGAGATCGTCGGCGGGCACATAGATGGCCTGGAACGACGTGATCGATCCCTTTTTGGTGGAAGTGATGCGTTCCTGCAGCAGCCCCATCTCGTTGGCCAGCGTCGGCTGGTAGCCGACGGCGGACGGCGACCGGCCGAGCAGCGCCGATACTTCGGAACCCGCCTGGGAGAAACGGAAAATGTTGTCGATGAAGAGCAGCACGTCCTGGTTCTTCTCGTCCCGGAAATACTCGGCGATCGAGAGTGCGGAGAGGCCCACGCGCAACCGGGCGCCGGGCGGCTCGTTCATTTGTCCGTAGACGAGCGCGACCTTCGATTTGCTGATGTCGTCCTGGACGATCACCTTGGAGTCGGACATTTCGTGATAAAGGTCATTACCTTCGCGGGAGCGCTCCCCCACCCCGGCGAACACGGAAAACCCACCGTGCGCCTTGGCGATGTTGTTGATCAGCTCCATGATGATGACCGTCTTGCCGACGCCGGCGCCGCCGAAGGCACCGACCTTGCCGCCTTTCACGAACGGGCAGATGAGATCGATCACCTAGATGCCGGTCTCGAGGATGGTCGCCTGGACATCTTGATCGACGAGGGTCGGGGCCGGCCGATGGATCGGGTAACGCTTCTCGTGCGGAATGTCGCCCTTCTGGTCGACGGGGTCTCCGGTGACGTTCAGGATCCGTCCCAGCACGCCCTCGCCCACCGGGACTGTGATGGGTGCGCCGGTATCAGCGACCGGCATGCCCCGAACAAGGCCTTCGGAGGAGGACATGGAGATCGCCCGGACCACGCCTTCGCCGAGGTGCTGCTGCACCTCGAGGGTCAGTTTCTCGGGGTTGCCGGCGGTGGCGTACTCGACGGTGAGCGCCTGCAGGATGGGCGGGATGCTTTCCTCGGCGAACTGGACGTCGACGACGGGGCCGATGACTTGGACGATGGTGCCGGTGTTCATCTTGGGAGGGTCAGGCCGCGGCGAACTGTGCGGCGGCGATTTCGAGAATTTCCTGGGTGATGGCCGCCTGGCGGGCCTTGTTGTATTCGAGGGTCAGCTCGTCGATCAGTTTCGAGGCGTTGTCCTTGGCGGTCTTCATCGCGACCATGCGGGCGCTGTGTTCGGACGCCTTGGCATCGAGCAGACGATAATAGACCTCGCGGTTGAGATAGAGCGGAAGCAGCGCCGACAGGACGGCGGCCGGATCCGGCTCGAAGAGCATCTCGCGGTCGTCGGCCGGGCGGGCGGTGGAGCCCGATTGTTCCCGCAGGCTCGCGACCACCTCCCGCAGGTTTCGGAGCGGCAACAACGGCAGGTGGGCGGGTTCCTGCACCAGGGTGTTTCGGAACCGGGGCCAAATGAGCTCAACCGTGTCGACGGCCCCGTCCAGGAACTGCTTCGCCATGAATTCGGTGACTGCCTTCACCTCGGTGAATGGAACGCGATCGTGGATCTGGAAATCGGCCAGGAGAATACGCCGGGTGCGGACGAGAAATTGCGATCCCTTGCGGCCGATGACCGCGAAGCGGGCCGGCTCCTTGATCTCCATCACCTTTTTGAAGAGGTTGCTGTTGAGGGGGCCACACAATCCCTTGTCCGTGGTGACGAGGATGACGCCGCGGGTCTTCACCGGTCGCCGCACGAGAAAAGGGTGCGCGTTTTCATCCACGCGATCCGCCAGGACGGCGAGCATGTCGGCCATGAGCTCCGCGTACGGCCGGCCGGCCAGCGCCAACTGTTGCGCCTTTCTCATTTTCGACGCCGCCACCAACTCCATCGCCTTGGTGATCTGGCGGGTGTTCTTGACCGATTTGATGCGGCGGCGGATGTCGCGAGTTGAAGGCATGGTGGATGCTCAGGCTCCGAAAATCAGACGGAGGGATCTGGTGCGCGGTCAGGTCTCAAGGCGCCGGGCCGTCCGGTCATTCGATTGTCGCGCATGACCGTTCAGGCGGTGTAGGTCCCCTTCCACTCGTCCAGGGCCTGCTTGAGCTCCATGTTCAGGGTCTCGTCCAGGGCCGCCTTCTGTCGCATCGCTTCGAGAAGGGGACGTTTGCGCGTCCGGAGAAATTCCTTCAGGTGGGTGGCCGCCTCGACGATCTTCGGCACCTCGATCGCGTCGAAATAGTTGTTTTGCATGGCCCACAGCACCGCGGCCTGCACCTCGATGGAAATGGGGTTGAAGGCCGGTTGCTTGAAAAGCTCGACAATGCGCGAGCCGCGGTCGAGTTGGGCCTTGGTGCGCGCGTCCAGGTCGGATCCGAACTGCGCGAAGGCGGCGAGTTCGCGGAACTGCGCGAGCTCGCCCTTGAGCTTGCCGGCCACCTGCTTGGTCATCTTGAGCTGGGCGCTCGACCCCACCCGCGAGACGGACAGGCCGACGGACACCGCCGGGCGGATGCCCTGGTTGAACAGGTCGGTCTCCAGGTAGATCTGTCCGTCGGTGATCGAAATGACGTTGGTGGGAATGTAGGCGGAGACGTCGCCGGCCAGCGTCTCGATGATCGGCAGGGCCGTCAGCGAGCCCTTGTTGGCCAGACGCGCGGCGCGTTCGAGCAGGCGGGAATGCAGATAGAACACGTCGCCGGGATAGGCTTCGCGCCCGGAGGGGCGTTTCAGGATGAGGGAGATCTGGCGGTAGGCGACGGCGTGCTTGGACAGATCGTCGTACACGATCAGCGCGTCCTGGTTGTTTTCCATGAACCATTCGCCCATCGCGGCGCCGGCATACGGGGCGATGTATTGGTTGGCGGGGTTGTCGGCGGCCGGGGCGGCGACGATGATCGTGTATTCCATGGCGCCCGCGGCCTCGAGCGAGGCGATAGTACGCGCGATGTTGGAATTCTTCTGGCCGATGGCGACGTAGATGGAATAGAGCGGGCGGAACGCCGGATCCTTTGAGGCGAGGCCCTGCCGGTTGATCTGCGCCTGATGAATGATCGTGTCGATGGCGATCGTGGTCTTGCCGGTGCTGCGGTCGCCGATGATCAGCTCGCGCTGCCCGCGACCAATCGGGATCATCGAGTCGATCGCCATGATGCCGGTGAAGAGCGGTTGGGAGACCGATTTGCGCACAATGATGCCGGGGGCGATCTTCTCCACCGGATAGAACTCCTTGCTGTCGAGCGGGCCCTTGCCATCGACGGGGTTCCCGAG
>JBJKRV010000581.1:0-2956 GCA_046704465.1 Opitutaceae bacterium
CGGACGGCTCTACAGCCACTGCCTGATTGCCGCCAGCAGCGCCGGGTAGTCGTCGACGGCGGCGAACTGCGGAAAACGCGTCACGACCTGTTCCGGGGCGTGAAAGAGCAGACCGTGGTCGGCCTGCGCCAGCATCGTCGTGTCGTTGAAGGAGTCGCCGACGGCGATCACCTGATAGTGGATGGACTGCAGGGCCCGCACGGCCGCGCGCTTCTGGTCGGCAATGCGCAACTGGTAGCCCGTGATCCGGTCGCGTTCCACGACCAGCCGGTGGCATAGCAGGGTGGGCCACCCGAGCTGGCGCAGCAGCGGCTGGGCGAACTGCTCGAACGTGTCGGACAGGATGATCACCTGCGTCTGCGCTCGAAGCGCGTCCAGAAACCCAGCCGCACCGGGCAGCGGCTGGAGACCGCCGATCACGTCCTGGATCCTGGAGAGCGTGATGCCGTGTCGCTCGAGGATCTCGAGGCGGCCGCGCATCAGCTTGTCATAGTCGGGTTCGTCGCGTGTCGTCCGGCGGAGATCTGGCAGTCCGGTGCGCTCCGCGACCGCAATCCAGATCTCGGGCGTGAGGACGCCCTCCATATCCAGGGTGACGACGGTTTGTTTCAAAGGTCGCGCAGTGAACCAGAACGCCTCGGCGCATGGCAAGCCGCGAGCGAGCAGTCCAGGCCGGATCACCGCCGGTCCCTTCCGTTCGTGTCCCGGTCGATCGCTGCTCAAGGTTCGCCACGCATGGGCCGGGAAGTCAGGACCCGCATTCGGGTCCCGCCTCCGGGCGTTCAGGCCAATCGATGCTCAAGGTTCGTCCTGGATGGACCTGGAGGCGACGGTTCCGGGTCGGAGCCGGCGGACGCGCCCCGGACCGCGGTGGCGGCTCTGACGGGGCGGCCGAACGACGCTCAAGGTTCGCCGTGGTTGGGCGGCGGAAGCTGGGCCGGGCTTCGCCGCCAGGCGACCAAACGGTCATTCCGCCTCGGGCCGCATGGGAATTCCGCTCGGAGCCGTTTGACTGCGCCCCATTTCGGGGCCTCTTATTCGACACGACCCGCCGCCGCGGATCGCCCTTCGGGCGCGCCGGCTGGCGAGCGTGGGTCGCGCAACCCCAACCCCGAAATCACATGGCAGACGTTTCCCTCGTCCAACATAAGGACTCTTCCGCGAACCCCGCTCCGCTTGGGCTGCTCGGGTTCGGCATGACCACCGTGCTGTTGAACCTCCACAACGCCGGTTTTTTTGCGCTCAACAGCATGATCCTCGCGATGGGCATCTGTTACGGCGGCCTCGCGCAGGTCATCGCCGGCATCATGGAATGGAAGAAGGGCAACACCTTCGGCACCACCGCCTTCACCTCGTACGGCCTGTTCTGGCTGTCTCTCGTGGCCCTGGTCCTACTGCCGCATAGCGCCGGTGCGACGGCGACGAAGTCCGCCGGCATGGGCGCCTATCTTTTCCTGTGGGGGCTCTTCACGCTGGTGATGTACATCGGGACGCTGCGGCTGAACCGGGCCCTGCAATGGGTCTTCGGCACGTTGGTCATCCTGTTCTTCCTCCTGGCCATCGCCGAATGGTTTGGCCTGGGGGGAGTGGCGGTGGTCGCGGGCTACGAGGGCATCCTCTGCGGCGCCCTGGCCATGTACACCGGCCTGGCTCAGGTCCTGAACGAGATCTACGGCCGGGTCGTCTGGCCGGTCGGGCCGGTGGCGAAATAGCCGCCGGATTCGCGGGCGGAAGCCGGTCTAGAACCACGCGTCGAGCCACAGAAACACCGTCTGCGGCGGACGCAGTGCGAGCCCATTCAACGGGTCCCGTGGACCGCCGAATTCGGTTCCGGGGGCGCCGGCGACGAGCTGCGCCCCCAACGTAAACTGAAGGTCCGACCGGGCATCCCAGACCAGCCGCGGCTCGAACACGGCCGACGGGCCTTGCAGGTCGAGGATGGTCGTGATTGTTCCGTGCACGAGCGGGTGAAACTCCACCTGCAGGCTACCCGCCAGGTAGGCCCGACCCAGGGTGAAGACCTCGCCGCGGGTGAGGCGCGCCACGAGTTCCGGATTCTGCAGGGCCCGCTGCGGGGTCGAGCCTCCCAGGCTGTTGAAATATCCTTCCACGAAGCCGTAGCAGTTCCGGCCGAACCAGGTCCACGAGTAATCCACGTTGCTCACGGCGGAGACCGCCGTGCCGCCATTCTCGAGGCGCGTCGCGAGCACGTCGGTGCGCCAGACCGCTTGGCCGACGTTTACCACGCGTCCGATTCCGGCGAGCCATTCATGGTAGTGTTGCGCCGCCAGGACGGTCCATTCGGTGCCTCCGACCGGGATGCGGCCGTGGATCGCGAAGGATGAATCCTTGCCCGCAATCCTCCGGGTGACGGGATCCCGCCGGGGCACGGTGAGGAACTGCCACGTGTCGGCGCCGTCGCGCGCTTCGACCAGGACGAGGTCGTCGCCCGTCTTGTAGTTCCGTTCGACGTCGAGGGGATCGAAGGGATTGAACAAGTCCTCGACATTGAAGATCAGGCCGTCGCCCCAGGTGACCGCCGCCCGCCCGATCGTCACGCTGCCCCAGTCTGGCGTCCACTGCAGGTTGAGCCGGTCGATCCGGTCGTAGGCGAATCCGCGCGCGGTGCGGTCGAAGACACGGGTGAGGTCGAAGACCCGCGTGCGATCGTTCGGCCCGATGACATCGGCGGCGCCAAAGGCGATCGGCAGCGGCGCGGCGGCCTCGGCCTGCTGCAGGTCGCCCCGGACGAAGCCGAGGTCGTTGTGGATCTGGAGCTGCCATTCCGTCCCCCAGGGTTCGGTCAACATCAGGCGGAGGTTGCCCGAGCTGTCGAGCAGGGGATTGGACAGGCCGGCCTTGTAGGCGGAGTCGCTGGCGGCGATCCCGGCGTCGCCCCGGAGGGTGTGGCGGGACGTCAGCGAGCTGTCGACCGCGCGCGCGCTGCTCCCCGCGG
>JBJKRV010000582.1:0-4904 GCA_046704465.1 Opitutaceae bacterium
CCGGCGCTGTCGGCGACGGGCGACGTGTTGGGCATGCAGACCACAGTGGTGAAACCGCCGGCGGCCGCGGCGCGGGTGCCGGTCTGGATCGTCTCCTTGTGGGTCTGCCCCGGCTCGCGCAGGTGCACGTGGATGTCGACCAGGCCGGGACAGGCGACCAGGCCGCGGGCGTCGATTTTTTGCGCCTCCTTTTTCTGGGCGGGCGACAGGCCGTCGGCGATCCGTCCGTCCACCATGAAGACGTCACCGGGGGCGTCGCGCCTGGCGGCGGGATCGATCACGCGGGCGTTGTGAAGCCAGAGCAGACTCATAGGAAAAGCTCCAAGCGCCAAAGTCCAAACGCCAAAGGCGAGCCGACTTCCGGGGAACGGTGATCACCCGGATGAGTCGCGGTCGTTCGAAACGGGATCATCGGCGAACGGTTGGAATTTGGAGTTTGGCGTTTGGAATTTCAGGCGGAAGCCTGGACATGGTCGGGTTGTCCGCCGGCGCAGAGGTAGAGGGCGGCCATGCGGACGGCGATGCCGTTATGCACCTGCTCGAGGATGACGCTGCGCTGGGAGTCGGCCAGGTCGCTGTCGATCTCCACCCCGCGGTTGATGGGGCCGGGGTGCATGATGATGGCCTTCGGGTTGAGCCAGGAGGCGCGCGTCTTGTTGAGACCAAACATGCTCGTGTACTCGCCGATCGAGGGGAAATGGCTGGAGGCCTGGCGCTCGTGCTGGATGCGCAGCAGCATGACCACCTCGGCGTCCGCCAGGGCCGCCTTGAGATCGTGGGACACCTTCACGCCCAGATCGGTGAACCAGTGCGGCACGAGGGTGGACGGACCCACCAGGGTGACGTCGGCCTCGAGCTTGGTCAGCGCCCAGATGTTGGAGCGGGCGACGCGGCTGAACAGGATGTCGCCGAGGATGACGACCTTGCGCCCCTTCAGGCTGCCCAGGTGCTCCTTCATCGTGAAGGTGTCGAGCAGGGCCTGGGTCGGATGCTCGTGGGCGCCGTCGCCGGCGCTGACCACCGGGATGTTGAGCAGGCGGCTGAGGTACAACGGCGAGCCGGCGGCGGAGTGGCGCAGCACGATCATGTCGGCGTTGAGCGCCTGGATGTTCTGGGCGGTGTCGCGCAGCGTTTCGCCCTTGGTGGTGCTGGAGCGCGCGGCGTCGAAGGAAATGACGTCGGCGCTGAGGCGCTTGGCGGCCATCTCGAAGGCGATGCGCGTGCGGGTGCTGGGCTCGAAGTAGAGGTTGACGATCGTTTTGCCGCGCAGCGCCGGGACCTTCTTCATGCTGCGCTGGAGGATCTTCTTGAAGGCCGCGGTGGTCGCATGGATCTGTTCGATCTCGGCGCGGCTCAGTTCCTCGATGCCGATCAGGTTGCGTCGGGTCCAGGTCATGGCGGGTCAGAGGGGGCGGATTTCGATCGCGTCGCGGCCCGCGTCCTTCGGGTCAAGGGTGACGACCACCTTCTCGCCGTCGCCGGCGGTCACGGTGAGGCCGCAGTAGTCGGCGGCGACCGGCAGGCGGCGGCCGCCGCGGTCGACCAGGATGGCGAGCTCGACGGCCGCGGGTCTCCCATGGTCGAAGAGTTCGTCTAGGGCGGCCTTGGCGGTGCGGCCGGAAAAGAGCACGTCGTCGACCAGGACGACGGTGGCGCCATTGACGTCGGCGGGAATCTGGGTGGGGGCGAATTCCTTCGGAATCGGGTGCCGTCCGAGGTCGTCGCGATGAAAGGAGATGTCGATCACCCCGCACGGGGCGCCGGGCAGGAGCGCGGCCAGGCGGCGGGCGAGGGGGATGCCGCCGTTGGCGACACCCAGCAGGATGGGGGGCGGCGTAGAATGGCGGAGGGCGATGGCCGTAGCCAGTTTTTGGATAGCCTGCTCGATGTCGGCGGCGCCGATGCGTTGCGATGAAGCCACGAGTCTCCGTTGTGCCCGGGCGCGGCGGATCGGTAAAGCGAAAAGCCCGGTTGGCGGATGGTGGATCGCCGGCGGCGGCGCAGTGAAGGGAGTCAATCGGCCTGGCCGGCCGGCGCGGGGATGGCGCGGGCATGGCGCGAGGAATGCGCTTCGGCGGCGACCGGTGCTGAACTGCCAGATTGAGGATCCGATCGGATCCTCAATCTGGCAGCGGAGGCCAAACGGGATCAAATGGCTCCACCGAGGTCCGATCGAGGACGTAAGGGGCCGGTCAGGGCGAAGAACGCCGGCACAGATGACAGCGGCACAGGCGGCCGGGCCGGTTCAGAGGTTTTTCTGCAGGAAGTTCTCCAGCGTCCGGTAGAAGGTGATCCGGTCCTGCTGCAGGCGGAAGCCGTGGCCCTCGTAGGGCAGGTCGAGGTAGGAGAACTTCTTGTGATACTCCTTGAGCTTCCTCCGCAGGTCCTTCCATTCATGGATGTCGACCCGCGGATCGTTGCCGCCGTAGGCGTGCAGCGTGGGCACCCGGATGTTCTGCACGTAGTTGATCGGCGAATAGCGTTTGAGCACGGCCTTGTCGCCGCCCATGAACAGCTCGTCGTAGTAGCGCGAAATGAAGCTGTAGCTCAGCGCGCCGAACGCGATTTGCGCGGGATTGACGACTCCGGCGTAGTTGACGCCGCACTTGTAGAGCTGAGGTGTGAACTCCAGGCCCATCAGCGCAGCATAACCGCCGTAGCTCGCGCCGTAGATGCAGACGCGCCTCGGATCCGCGATACCCCGCGCCTCGGCCCATTTGACGGCATCCGTCAGGTCGTCCTGCATCTTGCGTCCCCACTGGCCGATCCCGGCGCGGAAGAGCTTCTCCCCGTAGCCGGTCGAGCCGCGGAAGTTGACCTGCAGGACGCCGTATCCCCGGTTGGCAAGGAATTGCACCTCGGGATCGAAGCCCCAGACATCGCGTGCGGCCGGGCCTCCGTGCGGGAGCAGGATCAGCGGTACCGGATGATGACCGGCGTTTAGCGGCAGCGTGAGGTAGCCGTGAATAAGCAGGCCGTCGCGGGCGGTGAAGCTGATCGGCTGCATCGGCGCCATGTCCTGCGGTCGGATGCCGGGCCGCCGGGTGCCGATCGGAGAGAGGGTGTGGCGTTTGATGTCGAGCAGGTAATAGACACCCGGCTCGCGGTCAGACCATGCCTCGATAATGAACCGGTCGAGCGCGTCATCGTAGCTCACCACGCTGTCGATGGTGCCGGGCAGGGCGGCGTCGATCCCCGCCTGGATGGCGCGCATGTGCGGGTCGAGCCAATGGACATGCTCCCGGTCAGTCACGTAGGACACACCCAGCAGCCGGCCGTCGCGCGCCGTGAAATAGCCGTCGACCTCTCCGGAGGCGCTGTCGAATACAGTCGGTCCCAGGCGGTGCGTCCGGCAATCGTAGGTGCGAAGAACGCCGGTGTCACTGGCCTGATACGAGTAAACGTAGAGCGTCTGGTTGTCGGGAGCGAAGAACAGGGGATACCAAGTGGTCGCGGCGATGGGATACTCCACGAGTTTCTCAAATGGAGTGCCCCGCGCCGCCCGGTAATACCAGGAGATGGATTCACCTTGGCCCCGATCGGCGGCTACGCGGCCCTCGATCCGGACGACCCCGGCATTATCCAGAATCCACGTATAGGGATGATCGGTGGCGCCAAAAGTGGTGCGGATGACCTCGAAATGGTCATTCCGGATATCCAGCTTGTACACTCCGCTGCCGAATCCGAGAGCGCCGCCGGCCACGGCGATGTGGTCCGGGTCATCATCGAGGGTGTAGAAATCGGCGGCATTTCCGGCGTATCCCCGCACCAGCCGGGTGACGTCATGTTCCTTCAGATTGAGGCTGATGAGCATGGACGTCTCGTACTGGTCATTCATGCCCGCGTAGAGGAGGTGGTCCTTCCCTTTCCACTGGATAGAGTAAACGTTGCCGTCCGTCGGCGCTTCGGCGACTTCCGGCGGGCCATGGCCGATGGTGTAGAGTGCGACGGCCGTGCGTCCCTGATACGGGGCGATGTAGGCGATCCGGGTGCCGTCGGGCGAGATCTGCGGATCGGCGACCGTGGGGTAATCGAAGAACGCCGAAAGCGGAACGCGGGGGACGCCGGCGGCGATTGCCCCAGCCGATGTGGCGGCCGCCAGGGCGACCATTCCCAGGAGCGCTCGGATTCTGGAAATCATCAGTTCCCAGAAAAGCGCCCGGTCGCGGCGCGGAAAGCAAAATCCACCTCGACCGGCAATTCAGAAGCCGGTGTTGTCCAGCCAGGCAGCCAGCGCGCCGTCGTCGGCGATGACCGTGCCATCCCGGTAGTCCGGGGCGAGGAGGCCCGCGTAGGACGCCTCGGCGAAGCGCCGGCAGTGCAGGAGGACCTTCGCGCGCTGCCCGGGGGCGCGCACCAGCCGGCCGAGCGCCTGATTGACCTTCTGCATCCCGGGGATCTGGTACACGCGGCGGAACGCGGCCTCGCGCGACAGACCGGCGCGCTCAAGTCCGGCCAGGCGGCTGCGCTGGATCGCGTTCACCTCGGGCAAGGCGGGGGCGACCACCATGGCGTGGGTGACCCGCCCGCCGAGCAGGTCGATGCTTTCGGCAAAGCTGCTGCCCAGCACCAGAAACAGCGCGTCACCGGATGTCAGCGCTTCCTCCACCCACGCCGCCTGGGCCGCGAGTCCGGCCGAACGCGGCTGAAGCAAGGCACGGAGGCCGGACCCGGAATCGGCGAGGGCGCGGAGCACACTTTCGGCATAGGCATAGCTGGGAAAGAAGACCGCCACCGGCGCCGGCGGGAGACCGAAGTCCATGCCTGGCGACCGAGCCTGGTCCCTTTCCGGCGGCCGGGTGCCCGCATCGCGGGCGGCCGCCCGGGAGAGGGCCTCGACCGTGGCGGCCGTGGTGGCGTGGTGGCGGACACGATGCTGAAACGTGGTGTCGACGCGGGTATCC
>JBJKRV010000583.1:0-6326 GCA_046704465.1 Opitutaceae bacterium
ATGCTGCTCCTTCCGCATGAGCGCGCACGACCAGCGGATCGCCCAAGCGTGGCTGATCGCTCCGGACCGGGGCATGATCGAACTGACGGGGGACTGGACCAACCCGTCGCCGCCGCGCTTTGTCCTCGGGCCGGACGGCCCCGGGCTGGCCGCCGTGGAGCCGGTGACCGATCACAACTTTGGCTGCGAGAGCGGTTTCTTTGTGAACGCCGCGGGAGAGATCTTCTTTTTCCTGCAGCTGGCCCACCATCCCGACATCGATCCCCGGACCACCGCGGTCTACCTCGCCGGCGATTTCAACGGCTGGCAGCAGGCGGTCGGCAATCCCGACTGGCTGTTGCTCCCGGCGTCACTCGACGGCGAGCCGGTGCTGCTGTTCGCAGCCCATGCGCAGCGCTTCTTCTCGCAGCCGCCGCAGCGCTTCAAGTTCGTGACCGGCGAGCACCGCTGGCTGCCGGTCTCCGCCCATGCGCCCAACGCGGCCCGGGACGATCACGGGAACTACAACCATGTCATCGACCCCGCCCGGACCGGCCGACACCGGTTTCGGTTTGCGACGACTTCGCCGGTGGACCTGGCGCGGGCGCTGTCGGTGGGTTGGGCCGACGATCCGCAAGGGCCCACGGCGCCGCTGCGCCCTGGGAACTTCTTTTTTCACGGGCGCAGCCACGTGCCGCTGGGGGCGACCGTGGACGCGGACGAGACCACCTTCCGTCTGTTCGCGCCCCGGGCGGCTTTCGTCCGGCTGCATCTGGTCGATCCGTCCGCCCCGGCTGGCGACGGCGCCTCGGTCTACGAGATGGACCGGCGCAGCGACGGCGCCTGGGAGGCGCGCCTCGAAGGCAACCTGCATGGCTGGCACTACTGGTACACGCTGGACGGACCGGACAACCCCTTCGGGATGTTTGATCCCAAGCGGCGCATCCTCGACCCTTATGCGCTGGCGGCGCTGGGACGCGACGGTCCCGGGATCGTCATCGACCGCGCCCGGCTGGCGCGGCCCGACCGGGGCTTTCGCACCCCGGCCTGGCAGGACCTGGTCATTGCGGAGGGCCACGTGCGCGTTCTGACGGCCATGGCCCCGGTGATGCTCACCGACCGGGAGCGGCTCGGCTTCACGGGATTGAGAAAAAGGGTGGAGAGCCCGGACTTCCATCTGGCGAAGCTCGGCGTGAACGCCGTCGAACTGCAGCCGATCCACGAGGCCGACCATGCGACGCCCGAAGAGTACCAATGGGGCTACATGCCGGTGAACTGGTTTGCGCCGTCCAGCGCCTATGCTCTCAATCCCGAAAACGCCTCGCAGATCCAGGAGCTGCAGGATCTGGTGGCCGCGTTCCACCGGCGGGAAATGGCGGTGCTGATTGACGTCGTCTACAACCACGCGGGTCTGCCGGCGCACCTGATGCACGTCGACAAGCTCTATTATTTCGAACAGGACAACGCGGGAAACCTGGCCCAGTGGAGCGGTTGTGGAAACGACTTCCGCGCGTCAGCGGCCATGGCGCGCCGACTCATCGTCCACAGCCTGGTTCACCTGGTCGAGGTCTATGGCGTCGACGGCTTCCGCTTCGATCTCGCGGAGCTGATCGGCCTCGAAACCCTGCGTGAGATCGAGGTGGCGCTCAAGCGGGTGAAACCCGACGTGATCCTGATCGCCGAGCCCTGGAGCTTCCGCGGACACATCGCCGGCGACCTGCGTCCGACCGGCTATGCGTCCTGGAACGACGGCTTCCGCAACTTCGTCCGCGAGTACGTCCGGGGCGGCGGCACCCGGGAGGCGTTTGAGTATTTCCTGAAGGGTTCGCCCGAGACGTTCGCCACCTGGCCGGCCCAGACGGTGAACTACACGGAGTCGCACGACGATCGGACGTGGATCGACGTGATCACGGAGAATGCGGACGGCAACGGCTACCACCCGACGCTCAATGACTGCCGGCGCACCCACCTGATGGGCGCGATCCTGATGGCATCGATCGGCATCCCGATGCTGGCGGCGGGCCAGGACTTCATGCGGTCGAAACAGGGCGTCAACAACACCTACCTGCGTGGCGATCTCAACGTGCTCGATTACCGGCGGCTGCTGCGGTATCCCGCCACGCACGCCTATTTCGCCGACTGGATCGCCTTTCGCCGGAGCGAGCGCGGCCGCCATTTGCGCCAGTATTCCCGGCCCGCGGACGGCTTCTTCCGCTCCCTGTCGGGTCCCGGTACCACGGCCGCCGCCATCATCTACAATGCCGACCGCAGCCAGGGCGATCGCCGCCTGTTGTTTGCGGTCAATCCGACCCTGCAGGATGCGGAGTTCACCCTGGAAGGTCCGGACCGCAACGGCTGGCGCCAACTGGCCGATCACGAACGCTTTTTTGCCCCCGGCGACCATGAGCCGACGCAGCACGTGCAGAATTCGTTGTACGTGCCCGGGCTGGCGTGCGGATTGTGGGAATCGGACTGAACGGCCGGTGTCGGATCGGGGCCATGTCCGTAGATGCTGGGGGGTGCCATCAGAATCCAAACCGGTCCCGTTTGTGCGACTTATGACCGGGGTCCGGAGGCTCCGCGCGGATTGCACCTCGGCCTACGAGCATCACTCTTGCCAAAGGCAGAACGCTGCATTTCACTCGACAGGTTTGCGGCGCGACCTCGCGCCTTCCTCTGAAACAGAACACTACACGCAAGAAACGGAGAGTATCATGCCAGTAAAAGTTGCAATCAACGGTTTCGGTCGGATCGGCCGCCTTGTTTTTCGGGCCTTGGTGGAGCAGGGGCTGCTCGGCTCGACCTTCGACGTGGTGGCCGTCGGCGATATCGTCCCGGCTGACAATCTGGCCTACCTGCTCAAGTTCGATTCGACCCAGGGTCGCTTCAACGGCACGGTCGGTTCCAAGAAATCCGCGCCGGACAAGGAAGCCGACGACACGCTGGTGGTCAACGGACGCGACATCCTCGTCGTGAGCGCGAAGACGCCGGCGGAGCTGCCGTGGGCCAAGCTGGGCGTGCAGCTCGTGATCGAGTCCACCGGCCTGTTCACCGATGCGGCCAAGGACAACCCAAAGTCGTCCTATGGTCACATCAAGGCGGGCGCGAAGAAGGTCATCATCTCCGCCCCGGCGAAGAACGAGGACATCACCGTGGTGATGGGCGTGAACGACGGCAAATACGACCCGGCGAAGCACCAGGTGATTTCGAATGCGTCGTGCACGACCAACTGTCTCGTGCCGCTCGTCTACGTGATGCTGAAGGAGGGCTTCGGTCTCGAGGAGGGCCTGATGACCACGATTCACTCCTACACGGCGACACAAAAGACGGTCGACGGTCCCTCCCGCAAGGACTGGAAGGGCGGGCGCTCGGCCGCCATCAACATCATTCCGTCCTCCACCGGCGCCGCCAAGGCCACCGCGCTCGTGCTCCCGGAAATGAAGGGCAAGCTCACGGGCATGTCGTTCCGCGTCCCGACCCCGACCGTCTCGGTCGTCGACCTCACCTTCAAGACGACGAAGGAGACCTCCCTCGCCGAGCTCAAGGCCGCCCTCAAGAAGGCGAGCGAGACCTACCTGAAGGGAATCCTCGCGTATACGGACGAGGAGGTCGCCTCGTCGGACTTTGTCCACGACAAGCACTCTTCGATTTTCGACGCCGGCAGCTCGATCGAGCTGAATTCGAAATTCTTCAAGCTGGTGAGCTGGTACGACAACGAATGGGGTTACAGCAACCGTTGCGTCGACCTGCTCAAGAAGGTTGCGGCCAGTCTGTAAGTCGCGAAACGCCCGATTCAATCGACCGCGGATTTCGCGGAGCGGCACGGGTGAGGCGAAGCCCCACCCGTGGCCGCCGGTGCGATCCGTGGTCACCCTCATCATGGCTACCTACAAATGCATTCGCGACCTCGATGTCGCGGGGAAACGCGTGCTCATGCGCGTCGACTTCAACGTGCCGCAGGACAAGGCCTCCGGCGCGATCACCAATCCGCAGCGCATTGTCGCGGCGCTCCCGACGATCAAGCATGCGCTCGATCACGGAGCCGCGGTGGTGCTGATGTCGCACCTCGGGCGTCCCGACGGCCGGGTGAACCCGAGGTTCACCCTCAAGCCCGTCGCGGAGAAGCTGCAGGAGTTGCTGGGCCGCCCGGTGACCTTCCTCCCGGACTGCATCGGGCCCCAGGTGGAGCAAGCCTGCGCGGCCGGCGCGCTGAAGCCGGGCGCCGTGGTGCTGCTCGAGAACCTGCGGTTCCACATCGAGGAGGAGGGCAAGGTGAAGAACGAGGACGGCACCTCGACAAAGGCCGACCCCGCCAGGGTCGCCGCATTTCGCGCCAGCTTGTCCAAGCTGGGTGACATCTACGTCAACGACGCCTTCGGCACGGCCCACCGGGCCCACTCGTCGATGGTCGGCGTGAACCTGCCGCAGAAGGCCGCCGGCTTCTTGATGGAGGCCGAGCTGAAGGCGTTTCGCGCCGTCCTCGAGTCGCCGCGCCGGCCGCTCCTCGCCATTCTGGGCGGCGCCAAGATTGCCGACAAGATTCCGCTCATCAACAATCTCCTCGACAAGGCCGACGAGATCATCATCGGCGGCGGCATGGCCTTCACCTTCAAAAAGGTGC
This sequence comes from Opitutaceae bacterium, assembly GCA_046704465.1. Lineage (GTDB taxonomy): Bacteria > Verrucomicrobiota > Verrucomicrobiia > Opitutales > Opitutaceae > Fen-1467. The sequence goes on from JBJKRV010000583.1 coordinate 4,601, forward strand.
TTGAGGACATGGAGATCGGCGACTCCCTTTTCGATTCGGAGGGCGCCAAGATTGCGCGCGAACTCTTCGCCAAGGCGGCCGCCAAGGGCGTGAAGATCACCATGCCGGTGGATTTTGTCGCGGCGAACCGATTCGCGCCGGACGCCGAGACCCGCGAAGTGGACGACCGCCCCGGAATTCCCACGGGCTGGATGGGCCTCGACGCGGGTCCGAAGTCGCGCGAACTGTTCGCGCAAGCCATCGGCCGTGCGAACACGATTGTCTGGAACGGTCCGCCGGGGGTGTTCGAATTCCCGAAGTTCGCCGCCAGCACGCAGGCGATGGCCGAGGCGATCGCCGCGGCGACCGCCCGCGGCGCGACGACGGTCGTGGGCGGGGGCGACACGGCCACCGCGGCGAAAAAGTTCAAGGTTGTGGACAAGGTCACCCATTGTTCCACGGGCGGAGGCGCCAGCCTGGAGTTTCTTGAAGGCAAGGTCCTCCCGGGCGTGGCGGCGCTCGAATCCGCATGAAGCCGCCGCCCGCCCCGCGAGCGACCTTCCGAGGGCGCCGGCCGGTCGGCCGCCCGCCTTCATCCCGCGGCCCGGAACACGGCCGTCACTGGCGGCATGGCCCGCGCCGGGGCCAGAAGCGGGCTTGCCCGCCGCGCATAATCCGCAATGTTTGTCGTTTTCCTCTCACCGCATGCCTGCATCCGCCCATTCCAATCCTCCCATGATGCTCCGACGTAAACTTATCGCCGGCAACTGGAAGATGAACCGAACGTCCGCCGACGCGGCCCAACTGGTCCGGGATATCGTCGCCGAAGTGGACAAGGTGCACGACGTGGAGATCGTGGTCTGTCCGCCGTTCACGGCACTCGAAAGCGTCGCTCACGTGCTCGAGGGATCGGCGGTGAAGCTGGGGGCGCAGAACATGCACCCGGCCGCCGCAGGCGCCTACACGGGGGAGATCTCCGCCGCCATGCTGCGGGCGCTGTTTGCCAGCTACGTGATTCTGGGGCACAGCGAACGCCGCACGTATTTTCATGAGGCGGACGAGTTCATCAACGAGAAGGTCCTGGCCGCCCTCAAGGCCCAGCTCCGGCCCATTCTTTGTGTGGGCGAAACGCTCCAGCAGCGTGAGGCGGGCGACACGCTGGCGGTCGTGCGGACCCAGGTGGAGCGCGGGCTCAGCGACGTGGGGCGCGATCTGGCGACCAGCGTGGTGGTCGCCTACGAGCCCGTGTGGGCGATCGGCACCGGCAAGGTGGCGACGACCGCACAGGCCCAGGAGGTGCACGCCTTCATCCGCGGACTGCTTACCCAGCTTTACGGCGAGGCCAACGCCCAGAAGGTGCGGATCCTCTACGGCGGCTCGATGAAACCGGCCAACGCCCCCGACCTGCTGGCGCAGCCCGACATCGACGGCGGCCTGATCGGCGGCGCCTCGCTGGAAGCCCGCTCGTTCGTCGAGCTGGTCAACGCCGCGGCGGCCAGCTGAGCGGCGGCGTCAACTTCCGGTCTGGTCCGGCGCGGAGGCCTCCTGCGGCCGGCCCTTGATGATACCCGACGGGCGCCGGAGCTCCGGACCCGGATAGCGGAGCACGTAGTGGAGAATCACGGGCCAGAGAAAGCCGAAGAGAAACGCGACCTCCCAGCCTTTCGGAGTCTCGGTCGAGCAGACCACGGCGACCGCGAGGATCCCGATCGCCGCCGCGATGAGATCGGTGCGGCGATCCGAGCGG
>JBJKRV010000584.1:0-3218 GCA_046704465.1 Opitutaceae bacterium
ACGAACACCAGCGGCGCCCCCGGCGTGAAGAAGAGCCGGTCGAACAGGGCCCGCTCGAATTTCTCCCGGAAATCGCGCTCGTTCTCGTAGCCGTCGACGCCCCCCGGCTGGCGAAAGGCCGCCAGCACGAGATCCCATTTGTTCACGACGACCACGACCGGCTTGCCCTCCTTCACGATCTCGCCGGCGATCGCCTTGTCCTGCTGGGTCACGCCCTCCAGCGCGTCGAGCACGAGAAACACGACGTCCGTCCGCCTGATCGCATCGAGCGACCGCAGCCGCGCGAAATACTCCACCGGCGAGGCCAGTTTGCTGGCGGCCTTGATTCCCGCCGTGTCGATGAGGCGGAACGGATACAGCTTGCCATCACGGCCCCGGAAGGAAAACGGCAGCTCCACGGCATCACGCGTCGTGCCCGGCTCGGCCGTCACGATCAACCGGTCGCTCTGGAGCAGCCGGTTGCTGAGCGAGGATTTCCCGACGTTGGGGCGGCCGAGGAAACACACGCACAACGCCCGGTCCGCCGCCCGGGGCGGCGGCGCCGCTTCCGGTCCGAGATGGTCGCGGACGGCCGCCCGCAGCTCGCTCTCGCCCAGGCCGTGCTCCGCGGAAATGAACCGGGGCTCCCCCAGCCCGAGCTTGTAGAAGTCGGGGTCGTCGCGGCGGCCTTCGTTGAAGTCGACCTTGTTCACCACCAGGACCACCGGTTTGTTTTCGCGCCGCAGCCGTTCCGCGATGCGCAAGTCGAGGGCCGTGACTCCGTCCTTGGCGTCGACCACGAAGAGGATGATCTGGGCTGTCTCGATCGCGAATCGGACCTGCAACTCCGTGGCGGCCGCGATCTGCGTCGAGTTCTCGCCGCCCTGCAGGCCGAGCCCGCCGGTGTCCAGCAACGTGTAGCCGTCCTCCGCCACCTCGGCCGAGATGACGTCCCGGGTGATGCCCGGCTCGTCGTGGACGATCGCGATGCGCTTCCGCGCCAGCCGGTTGAACAGGCGGCTTTTGCCCACATTGGGGCGGCCGACAATGGCGACAGTGCGGGACATCAGGGAGGTTTAGGTTTCAGGTAGGGGTTGAAGTCAAGGCCGGGGGAGGATCCCGCGCCCGGGCCTCAGCCCTTGGCCGACCCGAGGCGCCGCGCCTGCACAAATCGTTCGATTCGCGAACACGCCTCGATCAACTGCTCTTCGCCGGTGGCGAAGCAGGCGCGGACGAAGCCCGCCCCATTCGCGCCGAACGCCGTGCCGGGAACGACCGCGACCTTTTCCGCCTCGAGCAAGGCCAGCGCGAACTCCTGGTCGCTCATCCCGGTGATCGCGACCGACGGAAAGGCGTAGAACGAGCCGCGCGGACGGTGGCACGTCAGGCCGATTTCGTTGAAGCGGCGGATCACGAAATCGCGCCGGCGCCGGTACTGGTCGCGCATCGACCGCATGGCGTCCTCTCCCCGTTCCAGGGCCTCGACCGCCGCCTCCTGACTGAGGATGGAGGCGCACATCATCGAGTATTGGTGCACCTTCATCATCGCCTCGATCATCTCCGCCGGGCCGCAGGCATAGCCGATCCGCCAGCCGGTCATGGCGAACGCCTTGGAAAAGCCGTGCAGAAAGATGGTCCGCTCCCGCATGCCCGGCAGGCTGGCGATGCTCGTGTGGCGGCCGTCGAACGTCAGTTCGGAATAGATCTCGTCGCTGAGCACGAGCAGATCCTTTTCCACGCAGAACTGCGCGATGGCACCAAGCTGATCGGGCGTGCAGGTCCCGCCCGTCGGGTTGCAGGGCAGATTCAACACCAGCAGCTTGCAGCCCGGCTGCCAGGCGGCCCGCAGCGCGCCGGCGGTCAGGGCGAAGCCGTCCTCCGCGTAGGTCGGCACCGCCACGCCGACGCCATGGGTCAGCGTCACGCTCGGATGGTAGCTGACGTAGCACGGCTGGTGAAACAACACCTTGTCGCCCGGGTTGACGAAGGCGCGGAAGGCGATGTCCAGCGCCTCGGATACCCCGACGCTGACCAGGATCTCGTCCTCCGGCCGGTAAGCGACGCCGAAATTCCGCTCGACGTAGCGGCTGATCGCCCGGCGCAGCTCGATCAGACCGAGGTTGGACGTGTAATGGGTCTTGCCCTTTTCAAGGGCGTAGATCGCCGCCTCGCGGATGTGCCATGGCGTCGTGAAATCGGGCTCGCCGATGCCCAGCGAGATCACGTCCTTCATCTTCCCCACGATCTCGAATAAATCGCGGATGCCCGACTTGGGCAGACCAAGCACGTGGCGGGCGATGAAACGGGTGGAGTCCATGATGACGTGGCGGAGGCGGGGCGCCGGCCGGCGATGCGGGCGGGAGATCCCTCTTCGCGGGCGCGACCTAGGGAGCGATCGACAACCGGCCGTTTTCCTCCGGCGGCAGATCCATCAGGTATCCCAGCTCCTTGTACGACCGCAGCAGGAAATGGGTCGAGGTCGACAGGACCCCTTCGATGGTGGACAGCTTCTGCGAGACGAACGACGCCACCTTTTGCAGGCTTGAGCCCGTCACGAAGACCAGCAGGTCATAGGCCCCCGACATCAGGTAACACGATTCGACCTCGTCGAACCGGCTGATGCGCTCGGCAAACCGGTTGAAGCCGCCGCCGCGCTCCGGGGTGATGCGGACCTCGATGACGGCGCGCACCGCGCCGGCATCCTCGAGCGACAGGTTGAGCACCGGACGCCAGCCGAGGAAGATCCGATCCTTCCGCAACTGTTCCAGGCTCCGTTCGACGTCCGCCTCCGTCAGATTCAGCACTTCGGCCATCTGTGCGGTGCTGAGACGGCCGCCTTCGATCAGGAGTTTGAGGACCGGGTACATAGGGACCGGCGATGTTCGCAAAAATCCCCCGCAAATCCACTCAAATCTCCCCCGCGACGGCTCCACCGGGGGCCGGCCGATGGACGGACCGCGCCCGCTTCAAGCGGACGCCATGACCGGCTCGGTCCTGCGGTCTGCGTCGAGCACCGTGCGCACGCAGTAGTCGCCAAATGATTCGCCGCCCGATCGTTCCAGCGCATAGCTCCGCAGGATGGGCGCAAGGGTGTCCACGATCTGGTCGGGCGTCAGCGACTCGGCATAGAGGCGGTTCAATCTGGTGCCTTCGTAGCTGGCCCCGAGGTGGAGGTTGTATTTGTTGGGGGCCCGGCCGACGATGCCGATCTCCGCGAGGTATGGTCGGGCACAGCCGTT
>JBJKRV010000585.1:0-3722 GCA_046704465.1 Opitutaceae bacterium
ACCAATGCTCCGGTGCGAACGACCGGGACGACACGATTATCGGAGGCACGCTGATCGCGCGGGATGATTGAAGCAGCCAACCGTCCCGCAGATACAGACGGTCTTGCGCCCGAACCGTGATGGCCGCCAACGCGGCCCAAAGAAAAAGGATGGCCGTCAGCAGCCGCATCGTCTGCCTGAACGCCCTCGGGATCATCGATCTCATCAGACTTCCATTTCCATCGATCGATATTCCCCGCGATGCTCTGATCATCTTCGTCGGAATTTTGGGGTGCCTGTCTCTTCGGGCTGGAACCCGGGGATTTTCTCTTTCGATCGCAGCGGGTCTCGACGCCTTCACGTCAGCCCAGCCGCCTCACGGCAACGACGGAGGCGGCGTGCAGGGCCGGCTGCCAATGACCAGGGTGGCCGGCGCCAGCCCCTTGGCCGTCGCCGTCAGCTTGATGGTTCCCGGCTTCTCGGTGGATTGCACCAAAACCTGCGCCAGGCCATTGAAGACGCTGCGTTTCCATCGGGGAGATTCGGGCTGGCCGGTCAGCCGCAGGGTCACGCCCTGGTTGACCCCGCCCGGGCCGCCCCAGTCCGCCACGGCCACGGCGATGGCGTTTTCGCCCGGATGGAGGAAACGCTTCACGTCAAAGGAGGGCGGCGAGTGCGAATCGTGGGATTCCCCGACCTTCCGACCATTCACATAGACCGACGCGTCCCCGGCGATCATCCCGAAGCACAATTCGACGCTGCGCGACTGAAGCTGCGGTTCGGTCACCTGGATCCTGGCGCGAAACACGGCCTGCATGACGCCCTCCAACGGTCCGCTGGCGGATGCCACGTCGGTCTTTGGCCAGGTTGAATCGTCGTAATCGGATCTGACCTCGGCCAGATCCGGCGCGTTGACGTCGGCCACCTTCTTCCAGCGCCAGCCCTCGTCGAGCGCCACCGTCGAGATCGGCCATTTGGTCAGGTACACATCCGGCTCGTGGCAACTGGGGTCACCGTTGCCCACGCCGATGATCCGGCCCGGGCCTTCGAGCTGGAAGTCGATGAGGTTATCGGCCACCGGCACGACGCGATTGTCCGCATCGCGGACCGAAACGGTGACGACACTGACATCCTGGCCATCGGCATCGATCGTGGCCCGGTCCGGGGTCAGAGGCACGGCTGCGGGCGCGCCGGTCGTTTCGACCCTGGTCGTCGCGATCAGCTTTCCGTCCCCATCGTAGCCCCGGGCCGAAAGCGTGCCGGGTTCGTAGGGCACCGTCCATTGCAGGTGCGAATTGGACATCATCGTCTTCCGGCCCAGGCTCTTCCCGTTCAGGAACAACTCGACCTGCCGGCAGTTGCTGAAGCACCAAACGTCGATGTCCCGCCCCTCCCGGCCCGGCCAATTCCAATGGGGCAGCAGGTGCAGCACCGGCTGGTCGGTCCACGCGGCCTGGTAGTAGTAATAGAGATCCTTGGGGAAACCGCAGGTGTCCATCACCCCAAAGTGCGAATTGATGCACGGCCAGCCGTAGGGCGTCGGCTCGCCGCGATAATCAAAGCCCGTCCACAGGAAGCCGCCGGAAAGCCAGGGCCGGGGGGCGAAGTAGCTCCACCACGCTTCGGCGGTGCTCGACCACGGCTGGGCATTGGTGTCGTAGGCACTCACGTACCCGCGGGCCGGATCATTGGCGTAGATGCCGCGCGTGCTCACGGTGCTACCCTGCTCGGTGCCGACCTCCGGCTGGCCGGGATGCGCGGCGTGGTAGCGGTCCATGTCGGGGCCGGCATGGTAATTCCATCCGCGCACCTCGATGACGGAATTGATGCCCGCGAAGTCGTCGCCCACCGGGGCGGCGTACGTGATCGGACGGGTCGGATCCAGGCGCCGGACGGCCCGCTGCATCGTCTCGGCCACCCGTTTGCCCGCCGCGGTGTCCTGCACCGTGAACTCCTCGTTGGCGATGCTCCAGATCGCGACGCTCGGATGGTTCCGGTCGCGCCGGATTTGGCCCTTGAGCAGGGCGAGATTGGCCGCGCTGCTGCCGAGCAGCCGGTTCTCATCCATCACCAACAGGCCGAGCCGGTCACACGCCTGAAGCAGCTCCGGCGACACCTCGCCGTGGGCGGTGCGGTAGGCATTGCAGCCCATTTCCTTGAGCTTCCTGACGCGATAATCCCACAACGCGTCCGGCACCGCCACGCCCACGCCCGCGGCGTCCTGATGGTTGCACGTGCCCTTCAGCTCGTAGGGTTTGCCGTTGAGCAGAAAGCCCCGGTTCGGGTCAAACGCGACCGTTCGAATGCCGAATGGCGTTGCCGTGCGATCGACGATCTTGCCGCCGCACTCCACCGTGGTGACCAGGCGGTACAACTGCGGCGACTCCGGCGACCACAATTCCGGCGATCGGAGCTGGGTGGCCAATTTGACTTCGCCGTTCCACCACCGCGGCAATCGAGTGGATTGGTCGCACGACGCCACCGCCTGGCCCTGCGGGTTGACCACGGAGCAACGCACCGTCGCCTCCGCGGGCTGCCCTTGGGAATTGAGCAGGCGGGCGCGCACGTGGATCGCCGCTGTCTCGCCCGGCACATTGTCCTTGAACCGGCTGTAGACGAAAATCCCGTCGGGGGCGATGGCGAGCGGGTTGGTCACCACGAGCCAGACATGGCGGTAGATCCCCGCCCCTTCGTAAAACCAGCCTTCAAACTGCGACGCGTTGACCTTCACCGCGACGAGATTCCGGCCGCCGTAATTCGCCACGTCGGTGATGTCGTAGCGGAAGCTATCGTAACCGCTCTCGTGATGGCCGACGAGCCAGCCGTTCACGAACACGTCACAATCGCGGTACACGCCGTCGAACTCCAGCCACAGCCGTTTGCCCGCGTCGTGCTTGGGAAGTTCAAAGGTCCGGCGGTACCAGGCCACGCTGGTTTGCGGGAAACCCGGACCCACCGGCTTGAACCCGTGCCCGGCATCGGCGTGCTGATCGAACGGCAGCGCCACGGCCCAGTCGTGCGGCAGATTCACTGTGCGCCAGCTCGCGTCGCTGAACGCCATGCTGGCGGGACCGCTGCCGGTGCCGGCCTTCGCCCAGTTGTGGGCAATGCCCCACTGGTTGCCCAGATGGAATTTCCAGCCGAAATCCATCAGCAGCCGCTGGCGTGGCGACGACGACTCGGCGGCCAACAGGTTCGCGGCTGCGAGGATCAGGGGGACAACAACGATAAGGCGACGGAGACGCGCACCGGCATGCATGGGGCGACTGGGTTTTGGTGGTTGAATCTGTAAACGTCGAAGAGCCGTGGCGAGCATTCCCCTCACCGCCACCGAGGCACGGAAACGCGGCGGGCGTCCGGGGGACGCGAGTCAGCAATCGCCGCCCGCGAGGCGTTGCGGACCTTTGCGCGCCGGCAGGCCGGGACACGTCGCAGACCTGGCAGAACAAAGCTCATGCCCGATGCGCGAGTGACCGCCCGGGTCGTTCCCGGCGCGTGGGGCTCAGCCAGCGCGCCATTCCGAGGAGCAGCAGGGCCGCAACAAAGCCGCCGCCCAGTATTCCTCCTCCTCCGCTCCCGCCCCCGCCGGACGTCGTGACCGGACCCGGCGCCGGCGAGCCCGCGGAATCCGACGGGGAGCCGGAGGACGAACCCGCCGCGGTCAGCGCCATCGTCGTCACCGTGCCGTCGGTCGAGATCCGGCGGATGACCGCGTTGCCCGTGTCGGCCACATACAGCACGCC
>JBJKRV010000586.1:0-5454 GCA_046704465.1 Opitutaceae bacterium
CGGGTTCTACCTGAGGCGCGACGTCCTGACCGGCCACGGGGCCCTCGGCGCCCTGTACCCGACGAACACCAACCCGCCGCAACTGGAGGGCGACACCACCGACAAGAATTTGTATGTGGACACGCACGTGGGAGCGACGGTGAAGCTCTCGGCCGCCGGTTCCTGGGATCCCGATGGCAACGCGCTGAACTACGATTGGATCGCGTATCCGGAGGCGGGCGACTTCAACAGCAACATCTGGGTGACGCCACGCCACGCCATCGAGGCGACGGTGACCATCCCGGCCGATGCCGCGGGCAAGGACCTCCATGTGATCCTGGCGGTTCACGACAACGGCAGCCCGCCGCTGGTGGCCTATCGCCGCATCATCCTGCGTGTGCAGCCCACCTCCTGAACCAGCCATCCACCATATGATCCGATGCCTCCCGTGAAGCTTGCGCCTTCCATGTCCGCAGCGCACCAGCCGTTGGTCCCATGAGAATCGGCCCCGTCATCGTCGCCGGTCTGCTCCTGGGCGTATCCTGGTGCCCGGCCAAGTCGCCCGGGGATTTTCCGCGGCTACTCGGCATGAACATCGGGCGAAAGAACTATGACGATCCAAGGTACCAGGCCCGACTGGCCCGCCTCGACGTGGTCATTCTCGGATTCCCGCCCGGTTGGAATCCCCGCCATGAGACCGATCCCATCGGTCACGTGCTGCGCAACCTCAGGCGCCTCAACCCCGCGATCAAGATCGGCCAGTACACCATTCTCAACGAAGCGTACGACAATCCGAGGATTTTGCCCGACGCCGACATTCGCCATGCGCTCTACCGGTACCACTGGTGGCTGCTCAACGCCAAGGGGCAGAAGGTGCAATGGACCACCCGCTATCACACCTGGGATGTAAACTTTACCAAGTGGGCGCCACCCGATCCCGCCGGACAGCGCTACCCGGAGTGGCTGGCCGCGCGCGACAACCGCCTCTTCTTCAAGCCGCATCCCGCATTCGACATCTGGTTTTGCGATAATGTCTTTTGGCGTCCGCGAGTGACGGCGGACTGGGATCGCGACGGCAAGGACGACAGCCCGGACAATCCGCGAATTCAGGCGGCCTTCCGCGCCGGCCATGCCCAGTACTGGGCCGACATCCGCAAGCTCCAGCCCAAGATCATCGTGATGGGCAATGCGGACGGCCATCTGTCCTTTCACGAGTACCGGGACAAGCTCGATGCCGCCTTCATCGAAGGCTGGATGGGAAGGCCCTGGTCCGTGGAACGCAGGGACGGCTGGGCGGCCGCCATGGCCCTCTATCGCCAGGACCTGTCCGATCTTCCTCCGGGTGCGATTCTCGGCGTCAACGTGACCGGGACGGTGAACGACTATCGCTTCATGCGCTATGCGCTCGCCTCGTGCCTCCTGGACAACGGCTATTTCAGTTACAATGACAAGTTCAACGGATACAGCAGCGTCGTCTGGTTCGATGAATTTGACGTCCCGCTGGGGCGGGCCATCTCTCCGCCCCCCAGGGCAGCCTGGAAGGACGGCGTATGGCGGCGCGATTTCGTGGGCGGTGTGGCCCTGGTCAATCCCACGGCCGGGCCGGTGACCGTCACGCTGAAGCCCGGCTTGCGCCGATTTCTCGGGAAACAGGATCCGGAGGTCAACAACGGCCGGCCCGTGCACGAGCTGACCCTCGAGCCCAGGGACGGCATCATCCTGGTGCGCGACGGCTGAGAGGACTTTTCGTCTTCCGCCCGCTCCCCCGGCGCGGCGCGAGACGTCCGCCCGGCACGCATGAGTGCCGTGCCGTCCCTCCATGATCTCCGGAAACCACACTTCGTCACTGCATCGCCAGAAGCCAAAATGAAATCCGCGGTCCGTCTGCTCTCGTGCCTGCTCCTCGCCGTCGCGCTCGTCCGCGCCAGGGAACCCGGAGACTTCCCCCGCCTGCTGGGCAGGAACATCGGCAGGAAGAATTACGATGATCCGGCGTACCAGGCCCGGCTCGCCCGGCTCGACGTGGTCATTCTCGGCTTCCCGTCCGACTGGAATCCACGCCATGAGGCCGATCCCATCGGCCACGTGCTGCGCAACCTCAAACGCCTCAACCCCGCGATCAAGATCGGCCAATACACCTGCCTCAGCGAATCGTACGATGATCCGACACTCAAGCCGGTCGCCGACATTCGCCATGCGCTGTACCGGTACCACTGGTGGCTGCGCAACGCCGAGGGACGGAAGGTGCAATGGACCACCCGGTATCACACTTGGGATGTCAATTTCACCAAGTGGGCGCCACCCGATCCCGAAGGGCAGCGCTATCCGGAATGGCTGGCCGCGCGCGACGACCGCCTCTTCTTCAAACCGCACCCGGATTTCGACATCTGGTACTGCGATAATGTCTTTTGGCGTCCGCGGGTGACGGCGGATTGGGATCGCGACGGCAAGGACGACAGCCCGAACGACCCGCGGATTCAGGCCGCCCTGCGCGCCGGTCACGCCCAATACTGGGCCGCGATCCGCCAGCTCGAGCCGAAGATCCTCGTGATGGGCAATTCCGGCGGCCATCTTTCCTTCCCCGAGTACCGGAAGAAGCTCGATGCCTCGTTCATCGAGGGGTGGATGGGCCGAAAATGGTCGGTGGAAACACGGGAGGGCTGGACGGCGGCGATGAAGCTCTACCGCACGGCGCTGACCGAGATCCGCCCGGGCGGGTTCATCGCGGTGGGCGTGGAGGGGGCAATCACCAACTACCGCCTCCTGCGCTACGGCCTCACGTCCTGCCTGATGGACGACGGATATTTCTGCTACTCCGATCCGCGGACCGGCTACAGCAGCGTGCCGTGGTTCGACGAATACGACGTGCCGCTGGGCCGGGCGACCTCGCCGCCGCCGCAGGGGCCGTGGCAGGACGGGGTCTGGCGGCGCGACTTTGCCGGCGGCGTCGCCCTGGTCAATCCGACCGACCGGGCGGCGACCGTGACGCTCGAGGCGGGCTTGCGCCGGATCGCCGGCAAGCAGGATCCGGAAGTCAACAACGGCCGGCCCGCGCGGCGGCTGACCCTCGGCGCCAAGGACGGCATCATCCTGATCCGGGATCCGGCCGGCAAGGAAACCGGGGCGACCGATTTTCCCGCCCCAATGACCGGAGGCTGCTGCGGATGAGCCACGAGCGACATCTGCCGGAAACGCCGAGAGGCGGCCGGCGCCGGGCGGGCGCCTCCACCCTGGAGCTGCCGGTTCTGGGCGTGGGGTGCTGGTCGTTTGGCGGCGGCGCCTATTGGGGCGCGCAGAGCCAGCACGACGTGGATGCGGTCGTGGCGCGTGCGCTGGACCTGGGCTTGAATTATTTCGACACGGCCGAGGTGTATAACGACGGCGCCAGCGAGCGATCGTTGGGCATGGCGCTGCGGGGCCGGCGCGACCGGGCGGTGATCGGGACGAAGCTCAGCCCTCACCACGCCTATGGCCGGCTGGTGCGCGAGTATTGCGAAGCCAGTTTGCGCCGTTTGCAGACGGAGTGGATCGACCTCTACATGCTGCACTGGCCGTTGAACGCCTCCGCGCTGCGACACTTCACCGATGACGGCCGCCTGGCGGGAGCTCCGCCGGAGATCGGGGAGGCGCTGGGGGCCATGGACGCACTGAGGCGGGAGGGGAAGATCCGGCATATCGGGGTGAGCAACTTCGGGGTCGTCCAGTTGCGCGAGGCCCTGGCCACCGGGGTTCCGCTCGCGATCAACCAGGTGCCATACAACCTGCTGATGCGCGCGGCGGAGTTCGACCTGTTTTCCCTCTGTGGCGAGCGGGGCGTCGGCGTCCTGGCCTACGAGGCGCTCATGCAGGGGATCCTGGCCCGGCGGGTCGATTCGTTTGACGGGCTCCCGGCGGCGCGGCTGCGCACCCGGCATTTCGCCTCCAGCGGGGCCGGATCCCGCCACGGCGAGGCGGGCATCGAGCCGTCCACGCTGGCCGCGCTCGACCGGGTGGCCGCGACGGCCGCGTCCACGGGAGCGTCGCTGGCGACCGTCGCCCTGGCGTGGGTGATGGCGCGTCCCGAGGTTACCTGCACGCTGGTGGGCAGCCGGAACCTGGCGCAACTGGCGGAGAATGCAGCGGCGTTGGATCTTCGTTTGACTTCGGAGCTTCGAGCCAGGCTGGCGGCGGCGACCGATGACGTGAAAACCCGGTTGGGCCCGGGGCTCGACTATTATCAGAGCCGGGAGGACTCGCGCAGTTGGTAGGTGCCACCCACCCCTCCGCCAGAGACCGATGAAGCCAATCGCACAATCCCCAACGTGGAGACACTGAGATGATGGACAACGAACGACCCCGAGCCTTCGAAACGAGCGCAGCGGATGCGCCCACAAACTCGACCGACGCGGCCTACCGCTCACGCCGCCGGTGGCTGATGGTGAGCTTCGCGTTCGCGGCCACCGTGATCAATTACCTGTGCCGGCAGGCCTATTCGGTCTCGGCTCCGACGCTGCAACACGCGTTCTCGCTGTCCGATGAAGGCTATGGGCTGCTGACGTCCGTGTTCTTCCTCGCCTACACGATCAGCAACGGGGCTTCCGGGCCCATCATCGACCGGCTGGGCACCAAGCGCGGGTACCTGGCGTGCATGTTTGTGTGGAGCTCGGCGGTGGCGTTGATCAGCGTCTCGCAGAACGTCTGGATGCTGGCGGCCTTCATGGCCCTGCTCGGGTTGGGCGAGGCGGGAAACTGGCCGGCCGCCGTGAAGGTGGTGAGCGAGTGGTTTCCGCCCAAGGAGCGCTCGCTCGCCTCGGGCATCTTCAACAGCGGCGCCGGCCTGGGGGCGCTGATCGGGCCGACCGCGGTCGGGCTGCTGCTGCTGCATTACGGCTGGCGGCCGGCCTTCGTGGCCGTCGGCCTGCTCGGTTACCTGTGGGTCATCGGCTTCTCCCTCGTCTACCACACGCCGAAGGCGGCCAGCCGGGAGGTCGAGTCCCGGCCCGCCCACCCGTGGCGCCTCTTCAAGACGCGGTTCGTCTTCTTCTTCACCCTCTCGAAGGTGTTCACGGATCCGGTCTGGTACTTCTACGTCTTCTGGCTGCCGAAGTTCTTCACCGACGTCTACCACTTCGATCTCAAGCAGATCGTCTGGCTGGCGCCGATTCCGTTCATCATGGCGGATGTCGGCAACCTGGTCGGCGGGGCGTTCACCCAGGCGATCATCGCCCGCGGGGTGCCGGTGCCGCGCGCGCGCCGGATCGGGGTCAGCGTTTTCGGCGTGTTGATGACCATGGCCATTCCGGCGATCATCGTGGGCAATCCGTTCGTCTCGATCGCGTTCGTGTCCGTCGCCATGTTCGGCGCGACGGGCTACCTGGCGAACACCCTGGCGTTTCCGGCGGACGTCTTCCCGAAGAACGCGGTCGGATCGGTCTGGGGCCTGGCGAGCATGGGGTCGGGCTTCGGGGGCATGTTCTTTTCGTGGCTGTCCGGCCT
>JBJKRV010000587.1:0-4870 GCA_046704465.1 Opitutaceae bacterium
CCCTCAGGTGGATCGCAAGCGCGTGCTTGTCCTGCAGGTACGCCGAATAGGGGACGAAGACGCGCGTCTGGTTGAGGTCGAGGCGCCTGGCCAGGTCCAGGTCGAAGTTGATCGTGGCGGAATCGTATTTGAGCCACCAGATGCTGCGATGGTGCGGCTCGACTCCATACGGCGGGTTATAGTCGAAGCCCCTGATCAGGGACGCCGCGTTCTTCCCGGTGAAATCAAATTTCGCGCCTGGTCCGGACGGGGCGCCGAATCCTGCCGGCACCAGGGAGAGAATGAGCAGCGGGACGAAGATGAACCTTTTCATGGGCGGAATCCTCAAGGCGTCAGTGCCAGTGACCTGAGACGGTGCGCGGACTGTCGGCGCTTCGGCCGGGATGCGACCGGGAGCGACGATCGACGGACCGGCAGACGCAGCGAGTACGGATCGGAGTCGTGATTGGACATTGGGGACCTCGGACGAACGGCATCCGGGGTGCGGTCGGAAACGGCGGCGTCGGGGTAGCGACGGAGCCTGATCGGAGTGATTGGCAGCGAAACCCGGACCGGAGCCGCAGTCAAACCGGCAGGTTCGTTTCCGGCCGCGGGCCCGGATGGCCGTGGCGGCTGCCAACGCGTGCTTGGCATTGCCTCCCGGCCGCGGTTGATTGTCGCGAATGAGCGAGGCAAAGGACACCGGTGCCCGGCTGCGCGCCCTTTATCAGGCGGACGGCGGCCCCCAGGCGGCATTCTCGACGAAGGTCGCCGATTACGAAGCGTCCCGGCCGGACTATCCCGAGGCGCTGTTCGCGATGCTCGCCGCCGAGGGCGCCCTGGCCGCCGGCGCCACCGTCGCGGACGTGGGGGCGGGGACGGGCCTGCTGACCCGCGGGCTCCTGCAGCACGGCTGGACGGTGGTTGCGGTCGAGCCCAACGCCGGGATGCGCCGCGCCGCGGACCGGCGGCTCGGAGGCATGGCCGGCTACCGCAGCGTGGAGGGATCGGCGGAGTCGATGCCGCTGGCGGAATCCTCGGTGGACCTGGTCACGGCCGCCCAGGCGTTTCACTGGTTCGACATCGAGCGCTCCCGGGCCGAGTTTTTGCGGGTGCTGAAACCCGCGGGCCGCGTGGCCCTGATCTGGAACGACCGGGTGCCGGAGGATCCGGTGAACGAGGCCCTGGACGCGATGTCCGCCCGCCACGGCGGCGCCCGGCGCGAGGCGCTCGCGGCGCACGCCGAAAGCGACAACGTGCCCCGGTTCTTTGGTGCGGGCTCCTGGCGCCAGTTCTCCTGGCCGCATGCCCACCGGCTGAGCGAGGAGGGCTTCCTGGCGCTCGTCTTTTCGCGCTCGTACATCCCGGGGCGGGACACACCCGGGGGTCGCGAAGTCGCCGCGCGGGTGCGGGAGATCTTCCGGCGTCTGGCGGTCTGCGACGCCGTGGAAGTGCGCTATCGCACCGTCGCCGTCCTCGGCCGGCCGGCGTGAGGGGCCGCCGGCAGCTCAGGCCGGCAGGGGCGCCGGCGGAGCGTAGGCGGCGCTGCCGTAGCCGATGATCGGGACCCCGATGAAGGTGAACAGGAACAGCAGGAAGAAGCCGAAGGCGCCGGATTTGCCGAAGGCCTTGGCGACGTCCAGGGCCACCATGATGGCGATGACGAGGTTGACGACCGGGATGAAATAAAGCACCACCCACCAGCCCGGCCGCCGGGCGATCGTGACCCAAAGGTAGCAATTGTAGATGGGAATGAAGATTCCCCATCCGGGTTTGCCGGCCTTGGTGAACAGTCTCCAGCCGGCGACGATAAAGAACAACCCTACTGCGATTTCGAAGAGGATAAGAATCAGGAACAGCAAGTCTGCGATCATGGGGTCTTAGGGGGTAGTTGCGGGCACCAGTCAGGGGTATGAACCGCGCTCACCGTGAACGCGGCGACGCGTATTGAATTCGACAACGCGCAATCGTCAACCGGCCGCGAGCAAAGGTCCGGTCTTTCCCGCGGACCAGGCTAAATCGTCTTTTTGACCACTGATGGACACTGAATTTCACTGGCAGGCTTGGCCACAAGGCGCCGGAAACACCGAGACAAGAACTCCGTGCCATCTTAAATCCCCTCTTGAGAGGGGTGCGCGAAGCGCGGGGTGTGTCGGCTTCTCCACGCGCCTCCTTTGCCTTTAGTGGCCATTCCCCCCTCTGCGTCGGTCCCGTCTCGGCGGTGCTCTTCTGGGACCACTGATGGACACTGATGGGGATTGGCCACATGAGGCACAAGATTCACAAAAGGATCTGCGCCTCCTGCGCCTTTTGTGGCTATTTCCCCCTCTGCGCCGGTCCCGCCTCGGCGGTGCTCGCGTTGGTCCACTAATCCTCGCTCATGCGCGCTGATGGGGAGGTGGCCGCAAAGAGGCGCAAGATCCGCAAGAGGGTGTGAGCATCTTGTACCCGGGCGGAGTCCGATCCGGGTGGGCTTGAACATGCGCGGAGGGGGCGAAGAAACCAACTTGGCATCCCCTCTCTCAGTTTCGTTGGTTCTCTCCTGAAAAACCAAACGAGAGTTACTGCCTTTCCTCCCGGCGCCCGAGGATTTTGCCGTGCAATAGTTCAAGGACCGCAAACTGCCAGACCGGCCCGTGCGCCTTTTGAGCTTTTTTGCGGCCATCGCTCGCCCTGCGCCTGTCCCGTCTCTGTGGTGCTCCCTTCTCAGCCGATGACAGGAACATTGCGCGCGGCGATGCCGCCGGCTTGCATGGGTGGCCCCGCATGAAAGCGCGCCTGCTGCCGGCCATCCTGCTGCTCGGCCTCGTCCTCGGCACCCCGGGTTGTGTCACCCGGATGCTGACCAAGGCGATCGTGGAGGCGCCCAACCGGCGGATCGTCCCCTATGTGCTGAGTCCGAAGGGCGCGCGGCAGCTCGAGCGGGACGACCGCACCTACGCGATGGCCTGGATGCTCCCGGTGGGTCCGCCGCCGGCGCAGCTGTCCGTCGCCGTGATCACGCCGGGCAATTACCACCTGAGCCACACGATCAAGACGGGGAAGACCAAACACGGCCGGGCGCCGGTCTGGCCGCAGACCGACTGGACTCTGCCGCCGACGAACCCGCCCGCGGCGCCCAAGGCGACGATCCTCGTCCTCCACGGCTTCCAGGACACGAAGGAGAGCATGATGCACTGGGCGCTCTACCTGGCGCAGGCCGGCTACCGCGTGGTGCTCATCGACCTGCGCGGCCACGGGCGCTCGACGGGGCAGTGGATCGGCTACGGCGCGTTCGAGGTCCACGACCTGGAGCAGGTGCTGGACGACCTGCAGAAGCGGGGGCTGGTCCGCGGGCCAGTGGGCGTCCTCGGCCTTTCCTATGGCGCGAGCGTCGGCCTGCAGCTCGCCGGGCATGACCGGCGCGTCGGGGCCGTGGTGGCCCTGGAGCCGTTCAGCGAGCCCCGCCAGGCCGTGATCCGGTTCGCCCGCGCGGTCGTGCCGGGGCTTGTCCGGGACTGGTCCGACCGCGATTTTTACCGGGCGGAGGACCGGGCCGGCCGCATGGCGGACTTCTCCTGGCAACAGGCCGACGTGATGAAGAGCGTCGCCCTGGCCACGGCGCCCATCCTGTACGTCCACGCCGCCAACGACCACTGGGTCTCGCCGGAAGCCAGCGACGACCTGGCCTTCAACACGCACAGCCCGCACGCGGTGATCACGGTGACGTTCAATCACCCCGGCGGACTGGAGGACCATGTGCTGCTGTCCTGGATCCTCGATCCCATCGCGCCGCGCGTCGTCACCTGGTTCGACGAGTGCCTGCTCCATCCCGGGCCGGACCTCCGCGAACGCCTCTCCAAGCTCGATCTCGCCCTGTGAGGCGAGCCGGTGGAACAATCGCGTCTTCCCATTGCTTTGTCGCCGGGCGCGCCGCCGCGCTTCTGTCAAGAGTCAAGCCATTCTCTTACGCACCTTCCAAGATAATATCGGCCGTTCGAGCCCCTAAGGATGTACACCCACGCCATCGTGAAGCTTGGCCTGCCGTCCGAAGCCATCCGCAATGCGGAGGGCGAAGCATGGTGCCAGGGGCCGGGATTGAACCGGCGACCAAAGGCTTATGAGTCCTCTGCTCTACCACTGAGCTACCCTGGCAACGGGAAGTGGTGCACAAAAAAGGCGCCCCCGGGGCAAGTCAAGCGCCCGGTCGACGGCGGATTTGGCGCCGGCGACGCCCAATAAAAAGCCCCGACCGCGGGCGTCGGGGCGTTGGGTCAGGCAGGACGAAATGGGTCAGTCTTTCGACGTTTTTCCTCCGTGGTCGCCGATCAACACCCACCTGTCGCCTTGTTTCATCAGAATGTCGGTCCAGGTGCCGGCTTCGGTTGTCTCCTTTCCGTCGGCCCCCCTGTCGACCTCCGTGTAATAGTAGTCGGCGAAGGCGATGTCGCCGTGGATGACGATCGCGACGGGCTTGATCTGGTAGAGCACGTTCGTGCTCGTCTTGAACTGGTGCTCGATCCACGTCCGGACCTCGGCCTTTGTCAGCGGCAGCGCCTGGCGGTTTTCCCAGCCCACGTAATCGTCGTGGAAGTAGGACAAGAAGCCGTCGACATTCCCGGCGGCGGCCAGCTTCCAGTAGGCTTCCACGTTCTGCCAGACTTCCTTCTGGGCGGGGGACCATTCCTGCGCCCGAGCCTGGTTTGCCAAACCGAGCAGCAAACCGGCGGAGACCAGTGTCAGACACCGGCCGATGATGCGTCTCATGGGAACTCCTTGGTTGAAGGATGGGGTGCGAACTCGCCATCAGCGATGGCGAAGGGGATCGTGACACGCGTGCGGCGTGAGGGACGAAAGCGGGTTGAAGTTGGAGCTGGAGTGGAAAAACCCGGCCCTGCGAGCGGGGACCGAA
>JBJKRV010000588.1:0-4388 GCA_046704465.1 Opitutaceae bacterium
CCCGCGGCCTCATCGAACTGCACCTGAATGGACGGAAGGTGGGCGACGATTTGTTTGTGCCGGAGTGGACCGATTATGACCGGCGCATCCATTACCGAAGCTACGACGTCACCAGCCGCGTGCATCCGGGACGCAACGTTCTCGGCGCGGTGCTGGGCGACGGCTGGTGGAGCGGTTTTGTCGGCTGGCAGGAAACCCGCGGACGTTACGGCAGCCTGGAAAACAGCCTGCTGGCCCAGCTCGAGATCGAGCTGGCGGACGGACGGCGTCGGATCGTGGGCACGGACCGCACCTGGCGCGTCCGCACCGGTCCCATCCGCAGCTCAGACTTCATGATGGGCGAGACCTACGATGCCCGGCGGGAACTTCCCGGTTGGAGTGAGGCGGGCGCGCGTCGGGTTGTGGCCGGGTGGTCGCCCGTGCGGCTGGTCGCCGCCCCGCGCGTGCCGCTCGTGGCCCAGCGCTCCCAGCCGGTACGGGTGACCGGAACGATCGCGCCGGTGGCCGTCACCGAGCCGCAACCCGGTACGCGGATCTATAATCTGGGGCAGAATTTTGCGGGATGGGTGCGCCTCCGGGTGCGCGGCCACCGCGGCACGCGGGTGACGCTGCGGCACGGCGAGCGGCTCAATCCCGAGGGCACGCTCTACACGGAGAATCTGCGGCGCGCCCGGGCGACCGATGTCTATATCTGCAGGGGCGGCGGCGAGGAAACCTGGGAGCCGCGGTTCACCTTCCATGGCTTCCAGTATGTGGAAGTCACCGTCGCGGCGCCCACGGCGCGCCGAATCCGCCCCGGATCCCTCAACTCCCCGTTCCCGGTCCGCGCCCTTCTCGGCTGCGTCGTCCATACGGACCTGCCGGAGGCGGGCCGGTTCGAGTGCTCCCACGCGGGCGTGAACCGGCTCTGGCGCAACGGCGTCTGGTCGCAGCGGAGCAACTTTCTCAGCGTGCCCACCGACTGTCCCCAGCGCGACGAACGCCTGGGATGGACGGGCGACGCGCAGGTTTTCCTGCGCACGGCGAGCTACAACCGGGACGTGGCCGCGTTCTTCACCAAGTGGATGGTGGACGTGGAGGACGCCCAGACCCCGCAGGGCATCTTCCCCGACACGGCTCCCCGCCTGCGCGAGGGCCGGAATTTCACGGGCCTCGGGGGGCTCGGGGGAGCCGCCGGCTGGGCCGACGCCGGAATCATCGTGCCCTGGACGCTGTGGCAGGTGTACGGGGACGAGCGGATCCTCCGGCGCCACTGGCCGGCCATGGTGGCCTGGCTGGATTACATTGAGCGCACCAATCCCGACGGCCTGCGACGGCGCGGGCTGGGCAACAATTACGGCGACTGGTTGTGCATCCCGTCGGACACCCGTTTCCGCGTCCACTCGCCGATGAAGACGCTGCTGGCGACGGCGCACTGGGCGGACGATGCCGCCAAGATGGCCGCGATGGCGGGGGCGCTGGGGCGCGACGCGGAGGCGCGGCGCTTCCGGGAGATGTTCCGGCGCGTCCGGCGGGCGTTTCAGAAGGAGTATCTGCGCCGGGACGGACGCCTCACGGTCGAGACGCAGACCGCCTATCTGCTGGCGCTGGCGATGGACCTGCTGCCCGCCGCGGCGCGACCGCGGGCCGCGGCGCGCCTGGTGGCGAACATCCGGGCGCTGCGCTGGCACCTGAGCACCGGCTTCATCGGCATCCGCCACCTCAACCCGGAGCTGACTCTGGCAGGGCGGGCGGACGTCGCCTACCGCCTGCTGTTGAAACAGGATTATCCATCCTGGCTCTACCCCGTGCGCCACGGCGCGACGACGATCTGGGAACGTTGGAACGGCTGGACCGAGGAGGGCGGATTTTTCGATCCGCAGATGAACTCGTTCAACCACTACTCGCTCGGGTCGGTGGGCGAGTGGCTGTTCCGTCACGTGGCGGGCATCGAACTCGACCCGGAGCGGCCCGGATTCCAGCGGTTCGTCCTGCGGCCTTATCCGGGCGGCGGTTTGTCATTCGTCCGGGCCGCCTATGAAACGATGCACGGCCGGATCTCCAGCGAGTGGCGCCGGCGGGGCCGGACGCTGTGGTGGCGAATCCAGATTCCGGCCAACACGTCCGCGGTCGTCGCCGTTCCGAGCGAGCGCGGCACCGCGGTGCGTGAATCGGGCGTGCCGATCCGGCGCGCGGAAGCCCTGCGGGTGCGCGGGCGCGACGGTCGGCATCTGGTCTGCGAGGCCGGTGCGGGGACCTACCGGTTTGCTAGCACGTGGCGCGATTGAACCCGGGGGACCACGGCCATGGAACGCATCACCGCCCGTTATCTTGTGGAGACACCGCTCGAGGTGGCCGCGGCGGCGGCGGTGCTCGCGGGCGAGCAGTCGTCGGGCACGTTCGTGGCGGTGCCAGGGGAGACGGCGGATCTCAAGGCGAGGTTCGGCGCGGTCGTGGAGCGGATCGCGGAGTTGGGCACGGTGTCCACGCCGAGCCTGCCGGCTCCGGCCGGTCTCGGATCCGGACCGTGGCGGCGCGCGGAGGTCACGGTCTCGTGGCCGGCGGAAAACATGGGGGCCAACCTGCCCACGCTGGTTTCCACGCTGCAGGGCAATCTGTACGAGTTGTCGCAGTTCTCCGGGCTCAAGCTGCTCGACTTCGACGTGCCGCCCGGCCTGGCGTCGCAGTTCCGCGGCCCCGCGTTTGGCGTGGCCGGCACCCGCCGCCTCGCGGCCGTGGAGGGGCGGCCGCTCATCGGCACGATCATCAAGCCCAGCATCGGACTGACGCCGGACCAGACGGCCGCGATGGTGCGGACGCTGGTCGCGGCCGGGATCGATTTCATCAAGGACGACGAGTTGATGGCGAATCCGCCGCACTCGCCGTTCGAGGCGCGGCTGGAAGCGGTGATGCGAGTGATCCGGGAGGAGGCCGACCGCACCGGGCGCCAGGTGATGTACGCCTTCAACCTCAGCGACGAGCTGGACGCGATGTTGCGCCACTACGACGGGATCGTCGCGGCGGGCGGCACGTGCGCGATGGTCAGCCTCAACAGCGTCGGGCTTTCGGCCGTCAAGAAGGTGTGCGACCGCGGCGTGCTGGCGATCCACGGGCATCGCAACGGCTGGGGCATGCTGAACCGCCATCCGCTGCTGGGCATCGAATTCGCCGCGTACCAGAAGTTCTGGCGGCTGGCCGGCGTCGACCAGATCCACGTCAACGGGCTGCGCAACAAGTTCTGGGAGCCGGATGATTCCGTGGTGCGCTCGATCCAGGCGTGTCTCAATCCCGCGCCGGGCGGAACGGCCGTCCTACCGGTGGTCTCCTCCGGCCAGTGGGGCGGACAGGCGCCGGAAACCTATCGGCGGACCCGGACCGTGGATCTGCTCTACCTGGCGGGCGGCGGCATCCAGGCGCACCCCGACGGCCCCGCCGCCGGCGTCCAGGCGCTGCGGCGGTGGTGGGAGGCGGCTGTGGAAGGGCTGACCGCCGAGGAGGCGGCAGCGCGTTACCCCGAGCTGGCCAGGTCGCTCGCGAAATTCGGGAGGTCACAATGAAGCGGTCCATCGAAGGCGTCGGGATCGGGGGCGTGATCGCCGACCGCTTCGGGCGGAGGTCCGAGGAAGAGCTGCACGCCCCCAAAGGAGGCCGGCCGTGAACAGTGATTCCAACCTGCTGCTGGCCTTTTACGGCGACGACTTCACCGGCTCGACGGACGCGCTCGAGTTCCTGGAGCGGGCGGGGGTGCGGACGATGCTCTTCGTCGAGCCGCCGGATCCGGAGACCCTGGCGCGCTACGCAGGGTTGCAGGCGGTGGGCGTCGCCGGCATGACCCGCTCGCTGGCGCCCGCAGCGATGGAGGCGACGTTGCGGCCGGCCCTGGCGGCGCTCGGTTCGTTCGGCGCACCCCACGTCCACTACAAGGTGTGCTCGACCTTCGACTCGTCGCCTGCGGTCGGCAGCATCGGCCGGGCGATCGACGTGGCCCGCGACGCCTTCCGGGCGCGCTTCGTGCCGCTCGTGGTGGGCGCGCCGGCGCTGGGCCGCTACTGCGTGTTCGGCAATCTTTTCGCGCGACTGGGCGCAGACGGCGGCATCTTCCGGCTGGACCGGCATCCGTCGATGAGCCGGCACCCGGTGACGCCGGCCGACGAGAGCGACCTGCGCCTGCATCTGGCGAAGCAGACCCGGCGGCGCATCGGCCTGGTCGACATCCTCGCGGTGGCGGGATCCGAGCCCGAGACCGCGGCTGCGCTGGAGCAGGCGCTGGCGGAAGGCGCGGAGATCGTGTTGTTCGACGTCCTCGAGAAGCCGCACCTCGAGCGGATCGGCCGTCTGCTCGACGCCGAGGCGCGGCGCGGCCGGACGCTGTTCTCGGTCGGTTCGTCCGCCGTGGAAATGGCTTTGGG
>JBJKRV010000589.1:0-3192 GCA_046704465.1 Opitutaceae bacterium
AACCGGGGCTCCGGTGTTGCGTCTTCAAGCTCGTCGCCCGGCCCATCATCCGAGAGCCTCGCGACACCCCGACTCCAACCCCACCCTTCCCATGAGCAGCCTCCAGTTTCGGGCGGCGCTCGCCAGCCTGGCGCTGGCGGCGCTGCCGACCTTCTCTCCCGTCGTGGCGGCGGCCGACTTTGCCGCCCTTGAACAAGTGCGCCCGGCGCTGCCGGTCATTCCCAAGCGTACGTTCGACCTCGCCGATTTCGGCGCCGTGGGGGACGGCCACACGCTCAACACCGAGGCCTTCCACAAAGCCATCGCCGCGGTTGAGCGCGCCGGCGGCGGCGAACTCATCGTGCCGGCCGGCCGCTACCGCACCCTGCCTTTCACCCTTTGTTCCAGTCTCAATCTGCACCTCGACGCCGGCGCGGTCATTCTCGCCCCGGATTCGTTCGCGGCCTATGGCCTGCCCGATCCGGCCACCCTGCATTCTCAGGCCGAGGTGCGCGAAAAGGTCCGGACGCCCGCGCCGTTGATCAGCGGACGCGACCTGCACGACGTGGCCCTCACCGGCCCCGGAACCATCGACGGGGAAGGCGCGATGTGGTGGGCCTGGTCGGAGCGGGCCGCCCGTCGCCATCCGGGCCAGGTGGTCTATCGCCGGCCCTTCCTGGTCGTCATCAACGGCTGCCAGCGCCTGCTCGTCTCCGACCTCACGCTGACGAACTCGCCGATGTTTCATCTCGTGCCGCGCGACGTCACCGACCTCACCATCGAGCGGGTCAAGGTGCGCGCGCCGTTCAATGCGCCCAACACCGACGCCATCGATCCCGGGCCCGGCCGGAACTTCCTCATCCGCAATTGCGATATCGACACGGGTGACGACGACATCGTGATCAAATCCGGCGGCTCGAACATTCTGATCGAGGACTGCACGATCAAGCACGGCCACGGCATTTCCATCGGTTCCGGCACGGTGGTCGGAGTCCACGACATGCTCGTCCGCAACTGCACCATGGACGGCGCCGACAACGGCATCCGCATCAAGTCCATGATCGGCGCCGGCGGACCGGTGCGGGACATCTGCTACACCAACATCCGGATGCACGACGTCGCAAACCCGATCATCCTCGACCTGAACTACACCGACAGCAACCGGCCGAATTTCCGCGGCGACCCGGCGAAGATCCCCTCGATCAAAAACATCCTGATCGACCATGTGACGGCCACGGCGTCGACGAACGCCCTCAAGATCGTCGGCCTGCCCGGGAGCCGCATCAGCGGCGTATCCCTGCAGGACGTCGAAATCACGGCCGACAAGGGCATCACGATCAACGACGCCGACGACATCGCCTTCGACCATGTGACCATCAGCGTGCAGCCCGGCGTCGCTCCGCCCAGGCGGCGCGAGGACTGAACGACACCGTCAAGCTACGGAAGCACCCGGCTCCGGCCGGCCGAGGTTTTCGCGGCTCGGTGGCCGGCAGTCATGCCCGAGGCGGCCCGCAAGGTCCGTCTCGGCGCGAATCTGCCTGTCGACGCGCGGCCCCTGGGTGAAGGCCGGTCGCGCGCTCGACGTTCGGGCGCCGCGAGCCTGCGCGGCAGTTTCGCATGGTGATCTTCGGACCGCGTCCGCCGCCATTTTCCCTGACGGCATCATCCCCTGGCCCGATCGGGTGGCGGGCCGCACGCGCGCGAAATCCGAGCTTCGTTCTGGTGGAAGAAGTTTATCGGGAAACGAAGGGGACGGATCAAATGGTTTGAAATTCCGCCGGATCGGGTTCACCAATGCCGCCCTCGTCCTCATCATCGGGTCCGCCGCCGGGGTTCGCCGCGGCATGATTCGCGCTTTCCCCTCAGCCCAGATTCGCCCGGAATTGCCATGACTACTCCCGTCGTCTCGTCCAACCGCCTCAAGCTGCGCAGCCCGTTCCGGTTGCACGGGGCGCTGCAATTGATCCTCGCCTTTGTCGTGGCGGTCCTCGCCCTGCGCGTGTGGCCGGGCTTCCAGCGCAACTGCCAGCTCATCTACAATGAGGCCCACCAGGCGCACCCTCACATCGATTCGGTCCTGGTGGCGCGGATGCTGGTGCAGGCGCTCGGCTTCCTCGTCGTGCTCTGGTTCGTGTTCAGGCATGCGTTCAGCGGGTTGCAGCGCCTGCTGTCATTCTTCATTCCGGTGGGGATTCCCGGTGATCTCAACAAGGCGGCCGACACGAGCCAGCAGCTTTTCGTGCACCGGATCTTCGGCCAGTTTGCCGGCCGCAATTCACTCGCCGACAAGGCCCTCGTGCGGCTCGCACCGCGCCTGATGTACCTCACGACCCCGGGCATGGATCTCCTGCGGGCGGCTTCGGCCTGGAAGGTGCTGCTCTGGTGCGCGTTCTGTTTTCTCACGGTCCATTACCTGCCGGCCCCGATGGACTCGCCCTGGGCGGTGCTCGCCGTCGTGGCGGGAGGGAAGATCGTCTACGCCATCGCGCTGTTTCTGCTGACGCCGCCCGAGCCCGAGTTGCAGGTGACGGAGGACCGGCAGCATTTCGACAACACGGGCAACCCCGCCAACTTCTTCAACCACGTCGAGACGACCGCGAACGGCCTGCGCCACGAGACGTTTCCCAATCGCATCTACCAGCGCGAAGAACCCAACATCAACAACGTAAAACCGGGTGTCACCTCGACGTTCCACGGCGGCTACCTCTTCGAGACGCAGCCGCAGCCGATCGCCCGGTCCGGCCGGATCCCGGCGCTGCTGCTGGACGCCGCCGCGCTGGTCGCGGGCCTCGGCTCGGTCGCGATGCTGCTGTTCGTGCCGTCGGCGCCGCCGGCCGACACGCCGCCGCCGTGGATCATGGCGTGGGTGCTGGCCGCCGTCACCATGGCGGGTTACAGCGGACGCTTCTTCGCACGCGCCCTCGACCTGCTGCAGGCGTTCCGCTTCCAAAGCCATCTTTTCTGGATCGACCTCAAGGGCTCGTTCTCCTCGAGCGCCATCGGGGTCGGCGACGGTCGGGGCGGGCAGTTCTTCGCCGAACGCCGGTCCATCCAGAGCGACACCTACGTCGTCTCGTACGGCGCCAACATCATCACCGAAGCCAGCGGGCGGAATGCGCTGCGCGCGCCGCGCATCATCGTCAATACGGTCACGGGCGAGAAGTTCACGGCCGCGTTCGCCCAGCTGCTCGGGGGCATGCCGACGTACAAGGA
>JBJKRV010000590.1:0-2996 GCA_046704465.1 Opitutaceae bacterium
CGGTTGCGCGCGGGGTATTTGCGCGGGGGGGGGGTGTTTGTCGTGGTCGGGGGGCCGGGGCCGCGCCCCACGCCCGGGCGGGCCGCCGCGGCGCGAATGCCGGTCAACGGCCGGAACTCGGGAAAAAAGCGGCGCTAGGCGGGGGGACGCCCGGCCGGTGTGACCGGCGGCTTGCGTTTGGCGGTCGCGACCCTTTAGTGGTCGCCGAATTTCCATGAACACCGACCCGCCGTCCCTGTCCACCTGGGCTCGAAATATCTCGCCGTCGCCGACGCTTGCCGTCGACGCCAAGGCGAAGGCCTTGAAGGCGGCCGGCGAGGACGTCTGCGGCTTCGCGGCCGGCGAGCCGGACTTTGACACGCCCGACTTCATCAAGGAGGCCTGCGCGGCCGCGCTCAAGGCGGGCAAGACGAAATACGCGCCGACCCCGGGAATTCCCGAGCTGCGGGCCGCGATCGCGGGGCGGTATGCGGACGATTACGGCTTCAAGGTCCAGCCCGGCCAGGTGGTGGTGAGTCCGGGCGGAAAATTCTCGTGTTACCTCGCGGTGCTGGCCACCTGCAGCCCGGGCGACGAGGCGATCATTCCCGCGCCCTACTGGGTCAGCTACCCCGAGATGGTGAAGCTGGCCGGGGCCGTGCCGCGGCCGGTGTTGGCCGACGACTCCGCCGGCTTCCGCCTCACGGCGGCACAGCTCGAGGCCGCGATCACGCCGCGAACGCGGCTGGTGATCCTCAACTCCCCGTCGAATCCCACGGGGGCGGTCTACTCCCGCGCCGAATTGGAGGCCCTGGTCGACGTGGTGGTGCGCCACAATCTCTATCTGCTCTCCGACGAGATCTATGAGTACCTCGTTTACGATGGGGTGAAGCACCACAGCCCGGCGACCTTCAGCCGGGAGGCGGAGGCGCGCACGATCACCGTCTCGGGCTTCAGCAAGCCGTATTCGATGACCGGCTGGCGGCTCGGCACGCTGGTGGCGCCCGCCCCGATCGCCAAGGCGTGCGCCGAGCTGCAGAGCCAGATGAGTTCGAACGCCACGACCTTCGCCCAGTACGGGGCCCTGGCGGCGCTGCGCGAGCGGGAAAAGTCCCGCGAGGCCATCGGGCGGATGATGACCGCCTTTGACCGGCGCCGGAAATCCCTCCATGCCGCGCTCAACCGGATTCCCGGGGTCTCGTGCCTGTTGGCGCAGGGCGCCTTCTACCTCTTTCCCAACGTGGCCAGGTTCGGCCTGCCGTCGCTCGAATTCTGCGACCGCCTGCTGGACCAGCAGAAGGTGGCCGCCGTGCCCGGCAGTGCCTTCGGCGCCGAAGGGTTCCTCCGGCTCAGCTACGCCACGAGCGACGAAACCATTGCCAAGGGGGTCGAGCGGCTGGCGCAATTCTGCGCCGCCCTCGGCTGAGCACGCCGCCGCCGGCTCCGGCGGCGGTTCGGCATTTCGCTCTCCGCCCCACACGTTCACCCTTATTCTCACTTCCCGATGCCCTACCAAAATGTCACCCCCCCGGCCGGCGGCCGCATCACGATCGCCGGCGGTCGCCTCAAAGTGCCGGACAATCCCGTGCTGCCCTTCATCGAGGGCGACGGCACCGGCCCGGACATCTGGCGCGCCGCCGTCCGCGTGTTCGACGCGGCCGTGGCCAAGGCCTATCAGGGCCGGCGCCGCATCTCCTGGTTCGAGGTCTACGCCGGCGAAAAGGCGTTCAACAAGTTCCAGAGCTGGATGCCGGAGGACACCCTGACGGCGTTCCGCGAGTATCTGGTCGGAATCAAGGGGCCGCTGACCACGCCGGTCGGCGGCGGCATCCGCTCGCTCAATGTCGCGCTGCGCCAGGAGCTCGACCTGTATGTCTGTCTCCGGCCCGTCCGGTACTTCCAGGGCATGGAGACGCCCGTCAAGCGGCCCGACCTCGTGGACATGGTGATTTTCCGGGAGAACACCGAGGACATTTACGCGGGAATCGAATTTGCCGGCGGCACGCCGGAGGCGCAGAAAGTGCTGGATTTCCTCGGCCGGGAGTTTCCCAAGAGCTTCGCCAAGGTGCGCTTCGGCTCGGCCGAAAAAACGCAGGGCTGGCAGCAGCAGCTCGAAGCCATTGGAGCGCCGCATCGGGAGGTTGGAGTCGACGTCGGCGTCGGCCTGAAGCCGGTGAGCCGGCTCGGGACGGAACGCCTGGTGCACAGCGCCATCGGCTACGCCATCAAGGCCGGGCGCAAGAGCGTGACGCTCGTCCACAAGGGCAACATCATGAAGTTCACCGAGGGCGCCTTCCGCGACTGGGGCTACCGTGTGGCCAGGGAGTTTTACGGCGCGGAGGAGATCGATGGCGGCCCGTGGTGCCGCATCCCGGCCGGGAAATCAGGGGCGGGAATCGTGATCAAGGACGTCATCGCCGACGCCTTCCTGCAGCAGATCCTGACGCGGCCGGCGGAATACGACGTGGTGGCCACGCTGAACCTGAACGGGGATTACATCTCTGACGCGCTGGCCGCGCAGGTGGGCGGCATCGGCATCGCGCCGGGCGGCAACATCAACTACATCACGGGCCATGCGGTCTTCGAAGCGACCCACGGCACGGCGCCGAAATACGCCAACCAGGACAAGGTGAATCCCGGCTCGGTGATTCTATCGGGCGAGATGATGTTGCGGTACCTGGGGTGGAACGAGGCGGCCGATCTCATCGTCAAGAGCCTCGAGGCGACCATCACCTCGCGGCGGGTGACCTACGATCTGGCGCGCATGATCCCGGGTTCGACCGAGCTGAAGTGCAGCGAGTTCGCCTCGGAGATGATCAAACACATGTGATCGGGGCGAAGCTGCCCCGATGCTGTCTCCAGGGCCCGATGCGGGTCTGATCCGAGGTCGATGGACCGGAGAAGTCCGGGCATCGCCCGCGGTTGAGGGTCGCATTTTCCGGTGAAGTTCCCAGCTTGGAGGGCGCCGCCGTCAGCCCGGCGGCCTGCCCCCCATGAAATCTACGTATCTCTGTTGT
>JBJKRV010000591.1:0-2519 GCA_046704465.1 Opitutaceae bacterium
AACCTGCGCGCGCCGCGTATGTACACCTTCTCGGCCAACTGCGAGTTCTGAGGCTGACCCCGCGGGCCGGCGGCAACCCTGCCGGCCCGAGGTTGGGTTTTGTCCGGTGGCCGGCGGCGTCCGATCCGCCGCCGGCCGCACGGCAATCGTTTTGTTGCAAGAGCCATGACGCATGTTTCCAGTTTGTCGGTCGACCGGTCGGCCGGGCGACGTTGGCCGGTGCCGGCCGCAACCGGCTTCGGATTGGAGGAATTCCGCGGCGGCTCGCCGCTCGCGGCCTGGTTCCTGCCCAGCGGCGCGTTGTTCGCGCTGCGCCATGGCGGCACCCTGATCAACCAGGTGCTGCCCGACCCGGCGGAGGATGGGCTGTTCCGCCTGCTGGTCCGCTGGCGGCGTGACGACGGCGCGGGCGGCTGGTCGCGTCTGGTGGGCGCCGGCCTGGGCTTTGTCCGCACCGGGCCGGACGCGGCGGCGTGGAGCGCCGAGGTGGGGGGGGGCCTGCGTTGTCACACGGCGTTTCAGCTCGACCCGCGGGAGGCGGTCTGGCGCTGGCGGGTGCGGTTGCACAATGTGGGCGGGAGTCCGTGCGAAGTTGACGTCCTCCACGCGCAGGACCTCGGCCTCGCGGACGAGGGGGCCGTGCGCAACAACGAGGCCTACGTGTCGCAATATCTCGACCTCCTCCCGGTGTCCGATCGTGAGCTGGGATGGGCGATTCTGGCCCGGCAAAATCAGGCCATGGCCGGGGGCTGCCACCCCTGGCTCGCGCTCGGCTGCGCCACCGGCGCGGAGGCGTATTGCACGGATGGCTGGCAATTTTTCGGGGCCGACCACCGCCTGACCGGGGAGCCGGCGGCGGTGCACATGGCCGCGCTGCCCTCGCGGCGCCTCCAATATGAGGTTGCGCTCGGCGGGCTGCAGAGCCGTCGCCTGCGGCTCGCGCCGGGGGCCCGCGGCGAGGTGGTGTTTGTCGCCCGCTTTGTCGCGGATCATCCGGCCGCCTCGTCCCCGGCCGACCTGCCGGTTCTGCGGGAGGCGATGACGTTGGACGCGGCCGCCGCGAAGTCATTCCCGGCGCCGGCGGCCGCGGATTCCGCGTGTCCTTCGATCTTTGTCACCGCGCCCTGGCTGCACGGCGACCCGCCCGCGGAGTCCGATTGGGCGGCTTGGTTCCCGGGTGAGCCCCGCCACGAGGAGCGCGATGCCGCCGGCCGCGTCCAATCGTTTTTTCACGGCGACGGCGTCCACGTGGTCGCGCGGGACAAGGAGGCCACCATTCTGCGGCCCCACGGTCACATCCTGCGCAGCGGTGACGGCCGGTGGATCGATGACGGACAATTCGGGCTGACCTGCTACGCCGCCGGGATCTTCGCGGCGCAGGCCTACCTGTCCAATCCAGGCGTGATCCGCCTGCTGCCGGTGGTGCGCAACGCGCTCGGGTTGACGCGCGCCGGGGGCCAGCGCGTGTTCGTGCGCCGCGACGGGGCCTGGCGGCAACTCGGGATTCCCTCCGCGTTCGCCATGGCGCCGGGGGAAGTGCGCTGGATCTATCGTCTCGGGGAGACGCGCGTGGAGGCCCGGGTCTGGTGCAGCCGCGAGTCGGCGGCGTCCTTTCTGCGTCTGCGCGTCGCCGCGGGCGCGCCCTGCGAGTTCCTGGTCACGCATCAACTCGCGCTCGATGCCAACGAATTCGATCACCCGGGCGAAGTCGGCCTGGACGCGGAGGCCGGCTGGGCGTGGTGCCGGCCGGGTCCGGACAGCCTGACGGGGCGCCACCTGCCCGGCGTGGTGTTCGCCATCGCCGCAGCGGACGCCGGCCAGGTCGCGGAGATCGGTGGCAACGAACTGCTTTATCCGGACGCGGCGGGACGTCCGGGCACCCACGTGGTGCTGCGGACTGCGCCGCTTGCCGCCTGCGGGGTGATTCTCGTCGGCACCGCGGAGGGCCGGGATCATCTCGCGGGCGCGGTCGCCGCCGCCCGGGAGGAGTTCGCCGCGGACGGGCCCGTTGCGACCCCGCCCCCGGCCCCGGTGCGGCTCGCGTCTGCGCGCGAGCCGGGGGTGGCGCGGGTGGACGAGGTGCTGCCCTGGTTCACCTCCAACGCGTCGATCCATTTCTCCGCGCCGCACGGCCTCGAGCAGTACGGCGGCGGCGCCTGGGGCGTGCGCGACGTCTGCCAGGGATCGCTCGAGTGGCTGCTGGCGGCCGGCGAATTTGAAGCGGTGCGCCGGATGCTCGCCACGGTGTTCGCGCAGCAATACGCCGGAGATGGGACGTGGCCGCAATGGTTCATGCCGCCGCCGTTCCGCCACATCCAGCAGGCGCACAGCCACGGGGACATCTGTTTCTGGCCGGTGAAGGCGCTCTGCGACTACGCCGAGGCCGCCGACGATCTCGCCTTTCTCGAATCCCGGGTGGCGTACACCGATCCGGAGACGTTCGACTCCGCCGGACCGGAGGAAAGCCTCTGGGATCATTGCGAGCGGGTGGTCGCGCATGGCCGCGACCGCTTCCTGGC
>JBJKRV010000592.1:0-8672 GCA_046704465.1 Opitutaceae bacterium
GGTGGGGCCGCGCCGACGGACGGCAGCGCGCCGAGTAACCCGACGGCGAGAAGCATTGGTCCCAAACGCGTACTCATGACCTCTCTGTGTACTCCGGAGGAATATCCTGTCGGGCGGGCGAATGCAACCAACGGCTGACTGCGCCCGCAAACCGGTGGCGGTCGGTTCAGGCCGCTGGCTCTGTTGAGGGGAAGCTCGCGTAGCGAGCGAAAGCTGGCCTGCCAGCCGAAGCCCAAAGGGCGGAGGTTGGCGGGGCGGGCGGGGGTCGAACCCGCAACCCTCGGTTTCGAAGACCGATGCTCTATCCATTGAGCTACCGCCCCGGAGACGCGGGCGGTTCCGGAAAACCGCATCTGCCGGCAGGGGTCAAGACCGATGGAAGGGGACCCGCCCGGCTTTTTTGAGGGACATATTCCGGGATCTGTACAAGATCGGGCACCCGGCCACGCCGGAATCCCTCACGGCGTTGCTCCCAACCCCGATCGACTATGCAAACGCTCGCACACTTGAATTACCTGCACGTCCTGATCGCCGCCATCGCGGGATTCATCCTCGGCTGGCTCTGGTATTCGGTCTTCTTCGGCAAAGCCTGGGCTGCGGAGATGAAGCTGACGCCGCCGGGACCCAACGAACCCAAGCCGCCGATGGCTTGGATGCTTTTGGGCGGTTTCGTGTGCACGTTTCTGTCGGCGGTGGGCATCGCGATCGTCGTCGCGCGCTGGCCGGCGTTCAGCGTGGTCAAGGGCGCGGAACTCGGCGCGGCCGTCGGCTTTCTCGTGGCGGGCACGCGTCATCTCAACAACGGGATCTGGGAGAGGAAATCGGCAAGGCTGCTTTCGATCAACGTCGGCCATGACCTGGTGCTCTTCGCACTGATGGGGGCGATCCTGGCGGCTTGGGCGCTGTAGGCAGAGCGGATCTCCGCGAGGTTCACGACCAACATTGACCCGAGGGAGGTCAATATCCCGCCGGAAAGATGCATTACGCACAATAAGCGTTATGTCTAATATCGGATTTTGGCTTGGCGACGCTTTCATCTCCATCTTGGGCCTTCCCCTTTCACCCAAAGTGCAGCCTCTGCTGGCGGCGTCCGTAACTTCGAGCCGGCGCAGAAAAGAACCGGGGCGGCCTTTCAGACCGCCCCGGTGAATTGCAGACCGTCGGGAAGTTTCGCCGATCGCTCAGTCCTCGCTCCCGTGCCCGTCGTCGTGCCCCTTCTTCTCCCCGTTCATTGAAGGAGGCATCACCGTGATGGTGCCGAAGAGACCGTGAAATACCCCTTGGATGACGTCATCCGAGGCGAAATACAGCGTGTTGGTCGGCCCAGCGCTGGCGCCATTGCCAAATTCCAGTCCCCAGAGCCCGCGCATGATGGCCAGCGGCTTGCCGTGCCAGGTGCGCATGATGCCCCGGAACTGTCCGGTCATCGGGTCAAAGGCCGCGATCCGCCCGTTGCCGAACATGCCGACGAGGATGTCGTTGCTGAAATGGCCGAAGTCGGCCGGCGCCATGGTCACACCCCACGGGGCGCTCATCCACCAGCCGTGGCGCAGCCGACGCACCAGCGAGCCGTTGACGTTGTAAACGTCGACATACCCCTGCCCCGGCTTGGGCGCCATCGTCGGGCTGAAGGCCGTATCCGGCGCATAGGTCACGTACAGCATGCCATCGACCCACTGCACATTGAAGACGCGCTCGTCCGACGGGATCCGCGGATCCATGAATGCGCCCGGAGCCAGCGTGGCGGGCGCGAATTGCCCGGTGAAGACATCGACGCGGTTCTGACCGAAATTGGCGGCGTAGAGCATGTCCGCCCCATTCTGCGGCGCGATGGCGACGCCGGTGTAGTCCGCGCCGCTCGCAGAATTGTCGACCATGGTGACGGCCGAGGTCTTCGGGCTGAGGCTGCCGTTCCAGCCGGCAATCGTCCCGTCGCGGGTCACGAAGAGGTACAGGGCCGGACCGTCCACCCCGGCCGGCCCGAGGTCGAAGAGGCTGCCGGTGTTATCCACGATACCCGTGGGCATCGAGTGGCTCGCCGTCGAACCCGCCGGCACCGGGATGGTGACCACCAGCGGCAGGACCGCACCGGATCCGCTGAACAGCACGGAGGTGCCTCCCATCGATGTGTTCACCCACCACGGACTGGTGGGCAGGTGGGCCACCCCCCAGGCGCCAATCAGATTGGCATCGGTGTTGGCGCCCATCCCGGCAATATCGGAGTCCAGGATGGACTTCTGATAGAACTGGGCGGCCAAGGGGTTGGTGAATCCGAACAGGGCCAAGGCGCATGCCAGGGCCGGGAGCGAAGCGAGGCTGATTGAGGCCGGGCCCGCGAATGCATTGTCGTTTCGACTGCGTAGCCGAACGGGATTCATGGATGAGTTCCTTTCTCGAACGTTCAGGTTTCGGCAACGCTGGAGATCGCCCGGCAAAGTAGGCCATTGAGCGCGAAACGCAAAAGACGCTGGTCAATGGTCCCGCCCCTCGGTGGCGATCGGTCCCGACTCGCCGCCGCGCAAGATCCGGCAGGCCAATGGGGATGCGAGCGCGATGGCGGCTGGCGGACCTTTCTTCGGCCACCAGGCGCCATCGCGTTGACGCGACCGCCCCAGGGCGGCCGGTAGTGTGTCAGTTTCCATCGATGGGCCTGGGTGGAGCCCGATCCGAGCGGGCTTGAACCTGCGCGGAGCGCTGGTTCCACCAAACTGACACACTAGCGTGCGGCCGCGCCGGCGGATGCGGATGAAGAACGCGGTCCGGTCAGACCGAGACCCTGAAGGTCGCGTTGTGGCCGTTCACGTCGACCATGACCTTATAGGTTCCGGGCAGCAGACTCACGTTGTTGCCGTAGTGGGTCGACGGCGCGCCGTGCCCGATGGCCTGCATGATCACCACCGGCACCTTTCTCACCGTGCCGAGGGCATCCCCCATCGTATCGATCCACTGGTATTTGATGGTGACCTTGGCGTGGGTCAGCGCCTTGCCGGTCTTCTGGTTGAAGACGTGGACGATGAGGTGATGATTGGGGTCGATGGCGGCACCGGGCTGGACCGGCGTGGCGCCGCCCATGATCAGCATGCCCGACTTGAGGCCTTTGGCGGTCACCTGGGCATGCGTGTAGAACGGTTCCGGCGGAAGAACCTGGAGTTCGACGCGGTAAGGACCGTCGGTTTTCGATTTTTCGATGTTGGCGGCATGCAGGGGCGCCGACGCGCCCAGACCCACTGCCAGCGCCGAAGCGAGGATGAGTGCGGTATAACTGCGCATAACATGCGGTTAGTCCGAAGCATCCCCACCGGGTTCCCCGGGAATCGGGATTCGTCCCCTCTGCGCCGGAACTCAGTACTGCAGAAAGTCCTTGATTGCGGGAATGATGTCCTCGCCGGCGTCCTCCAGCAGATAGTGGCCGGCGTCGGCGAGGAACCGGGTCTGCGCGCCGGGCAGGATCCTTCGCCACGCATCAAAAAACCAGCGGTCGAAGCAGAAATCCGCCCCGCCCCAGGCGACCAGCGCCGGCCGGTCCGCGAGGCGTTCGAGCCCGCCCGCCGTTTCCTCCAGCGCGCGGCGGCTGGGATGATCGGCCCGCATCGGGATGTCCTGCACGAACCGTGCGATCGCGATCCGGCTCACCCACGAGGCGTAGGGAAACAGGTAACCGCGCCTGACGTCGGGCTCCAGGCGCCGGCGGTGCATCGCCATCGTCGTCGCCGCCACGGCGAACGCGTTGAGGCCGCGCACGGCCGCCTCGCCGAGGCCGGGCGTCCGGCAGACACGGATGCGCAGCGGCATGCGCGGCGCGGGAAACGCCGCCGTGTTCATGAGGACGATCCGCCCCACCCGATCCGGATGCGCCACGGCCCAGCCGAGTGCGATCGCCCCGCCCCAGTCATGCACCACCAGGTGCACGCGCTTGAGGCCGAGCGCATCGACCAGCCCGCCGAGGTTGGCGGTGTGCGTGGCAAGCCGATAGGAGTACTCCGCCGGCTTGTCCGAGAGGCCCATGCCGATGTGGTCCGGCGCCACGCAGCGCCGGCCGGCCGCCGTCAGGGCGCGGATGAGTTCGCGAAAATGAAACGACCACGTCGGATTCCCGTGCACCACCTGCACGCCCACGACTCACCGCGGTCGCTCGTCGACGTAACTCATGCCGACGGCCCCGCACGCATGCCGCCGCGGCTCGAACGGATACAGCCGGCGCAGCCACTCGGGCAGAGCCGGCATTCCGGCGCCGGACCGGGCTTCCGTGGAGACGTCGTCGGACCTCATGGGAATGCCGGATGCGCGGGGCGGCGGCCAGGTGATGCGCACGCGCTCACCATTCCAGGGCGAGCATCATGCAACTGATCCCGCTGCCGATGCCGAGCAGGCCGACCCGGCTGCCCTCGACGATCGCGCCCGCGTCCACGGCGCGCACGAGGGTCGCGGGCAACGACACCGAGCCCATGTTGCCCAGCGTGTCGAACGTGGCGAAATCCTTGGCGAGATCGAGACCGAGCGCCTCGTAGAGCTTGCGCCGGTGCATGGTGCCCACCTGGTGACAGACGAAACGGTCAATCAAGGCCTCATTCCAGCCGGTCTCCTCCTTGAACGCCGCCCAGGTGCGGCGCGCGACATCCACCCCGGCGATGAGCAATTGTTCCGAGTCGGTCTGCATCTCGAGCGCGTCCTCGCCGGCCGAGTTGCCCTGGCACAGCTCCCCGTGCGAGGTGTCGGCCAGCGCCACGCCCTCGAGCAGGCGATGCGGGCGGCCCCGGACGAGCGACGAATGGCAGATGACCGCCGCGACGGCGCCGGATCCGATGGTGAGGTTGGCGAAGTAGGGCTTGATCTCCTGGCGGTTCAACTCGGCGGAGGCCAGGTGTTTCAGGGTGCCGTCCACCAGCGGGCGGCCGTTCTCGCCCGCGGCCACCATGCCGCAGCGAATCTGTCCCGCCTCGATCATGGCGGCCAGGATCGAAATCCCGTTGAGAAAACCGAGGCAGGCGTTGGAGACGTCGAACACCTGCGTGCGCTCCCCGAGCCCGATCTTCCGGTGGGCGAACGTGGCGGTCGCCGGCTCGAGCATGTCGCGGCTGACCGCCGAATGAATGAAGACCTCGATCTGCTCCGGCTTCACCGCCGACTGCGCCAGCACCGCGCGCCCCGCGGCCGCGCTGGCGTCCGACGGGCGCGTGCCCTCCGGCCAGACCCGGCGCTCCCGGATGCCGCTCATCAACTCCAGCCTTCCGAACGGCAGGCGGAGCCGCTCATACATCGGCCGGAGGCGCTCCTCCATGGACGCGGACGTCCACACTTCGTCCGGCAGGGCGAGGGCGATGGATTCGAGACAGACGTTCGCATACCGCATGGGGCAAATCCCAAAGGTCCATGCCCCAAAGGCCAGACAAATTGCCGGGCGCCCGGCGCGGCGACGTTTTCCATGCCCGGGCAAATCTGGCGTCAGCGCAAATGCGAAACGCCAAAGGTCCAAGGGCCAAAGCGGGCATGGAAGGTCGGTAAAATCATCATCCTCCGGACGCGTTATCCGCCCATCAGCCGACGGTCCAGAAAACGGGGGCGACTGAAACGCCAGCCCGTTGCCTGAGGTCAGGGCGGCCCGATCGGCGAGTAGATATCGCGTTCGCCGCCTCCAGGCATGCCGTTTACGGAGATTTGCTGCGGGTACTTCGCGGCTTTCGCGAGCTTCATGATCTCGTCGCGAATCGCCGCCGGGGCCTTCGTCAGCAATTCATCGATGATCTGACGGGTGCGCGGATCGGTCTCTTTGCGGACCGTTTCCAAAGTCGCCCGGACTGTCGGCTGCGCCGCAGCTATGCGGGAAAGGGACCACATCGCCGCAGCTCCGACCCAGAATTTGCTGCCCAGCTCATTTGGATCCTGGTCGATCAATGGCAACCGCTCCACCAGCACCTGCAGGTAGGCGGGCTTGCCCGAGGCCAGAAATGCTCCCCAACACATGTAGCTCGATGGCTTCAGGGCGCCGTCCAGACCGCGAATGCTTCCGGCATGGCTTGATTTCAGGGCCTTCTTCAGGCAGGTCCGCGTGTTCCAATCCATCCGCTCGATGATTTTCCGCCACGCCGCCGTCCGTCCGGGATTTTGCGAGAATATCTCCGCAAAGAATCCGATAAAAAACGCTTCGCGGCCCGGCAGGAATTGACTCGCCTCCAGGGCGTCGATGGCGGCGGGAATGAGGTTGGGTCGGGGCTGGAGGTAATAGGTGCTGACAAATGCTTCGAGCTCCGCCGCCGTCATGGACCGTCCCGCCGGTTCCGCGCTGACGACGGCACCTGACACCTGTCCTCCGGGCACGGCCTTGAGCAACATCAGCATGCCATAGTCGCTGCCGTTGGGCGCCGGCAGCAACAGCGCCGACCACTCGTCCGGCTGGAGCGCGAGCTCGAACTGCTCCCTCGACCGCTTCAGCACCGGCCTTCCCACATCGAGCTCCACCCCGGGCACCTTCTCGCGCGAGGTGATCGTTGCGATCCCCAGCTCGCAGGCCAGACGGAGTTCCTCGCTCGCGGCGCCCGGTGCGCCGAGCGTGAAGACGAACCGACAGTGCGGTGCCTCCGGCGCATCGCGGTTGATGTTCCGGACCTCTAACGTGCCGTTGGGGAGTTTTTCGAGGTATTGGACCGGCGCACTGAACAACAGGCTCGCCGGTTGGCCGGGCGTGAGCTGAACGGCGGGAGCGGCGATCAGGCTGAATCGGTCCGGAGGGTTGCGGCCGCCGTTCCAGGCAAAATGGGATCCTTCGAGCGACAGGGTCTCCTGATCGAATCGGATGGTGGCGGGCGAGCGGATGAACCTCGGATGCTTTTCGTCCGCGCCGGAAGCGCCGGCAATCGTCACCGTCTGGAAGTCGCTGTTCCGAAAGACATAGGTATCGGTCTCCAGCTTGTAGTGGTCGCCGGCTGAAAGCCTGGCGCCCGCGAGCAGCAGCGCGGTGCAAACGGCGACTGAAGAACGGGATTTCATGGCGATCCTTTCCTTTGCGGCCGGCGGGCCCGGTCATTTCGCGGCGACGACCTGCGCGACCCAATTCGGGCGTTCGTCGCGCCGCCCGGCAGGATCGAGGAGCAGTTGGCGCAGCCGGCCCTGGGCTTCGACCCGGTAGACCACCTGCCGCGGGACCGGCTCCGGGCGGCGCGGCCACATCAGCAGCACCGCGGCCGCCGTGGCCACGGCGGCGGTCGCGGCCGCGAAGCTCCACCAGAAGACGGGCTTGCGGGAGCGTTGGCCGGCCCGCCCGGCGGCACGAAACGCGTCGTCCAGGCGCCGATCCAGATCCGCCGACGGCGCGGCCAGGCGCATGGATTGCAGTCGTTGTTCGAGGTCGTTCATCGGGTTTCGGCGTTCAACAGGGTTCTCAGCAGGTCGAGACCCCGGCGATACCAGGACGCCACCGTCGGCAGCGGCGCCTGGCGCAGATCCGCGATCTCCTGAAAGGTGAGTCCTCCGTGGATTTTGAGCACAATGGTCTCGCGTTCGTCCGGCGACAGCCGCGCGAGCAGCGGCTCGATTTCCTCCCTCTGGAACGCGGCTGTGGTCCCGGGTTCAACGACATCCGCCGCCGCCACGGCACAATAGACCGAATCGTTCCGCACCTTCGTACGCCGCCGAGCATCGTAGGCGGCGTTGCGAACCGACCGGAACACATACGGACGGAGACCATCCGGCAATCCGGAGCGTCGCAGGAGCTTCTCGAACGCGCCATGGATGGCATCCTCGGCCGCCTCGCGGTTTCCCGTGATGGATACGGCATAGGCGTAAAGCTGCTGGCGGGTTTCAACATAGATGGCACGAAGCGCTTCGATTTCCGCCGGGGTCATGATCTCGCCGGAGTTAAGGGAACACGCATCATACCAACCACGCGCCAGCCAGGCGCATTTATGCATAAGCCGAAGGCAGACGGCGCCGGGGCCGTGGATCGGGTTCGATCATGTGGAGCTTTCCACCACAAGTCCATGGTCACGGGCCGGCTTCCGACGCGGCGTTTTCTCCCGCAGCCGGGGAAGTCTGGCGTCAACTCAGATCTCAAACGCCAAAGCCGGCGCGGGCGTGAAGATTTGCCCAGGCGGTGGAGTCGTCATCGTCGTCAAATCAAGAATTCAAATTCCAGACCCAAAACCGCGCCCGCCCCCGGCGCCTTACCCTTTGGGGTCTTGGAATTTGCCGTCTGGAATTTGCGCCGCGGCCGCGGGGGCCTCGGGTCTCATCGCCAGGCGGATGACGTCCTTGTCGAAATAGTTGCTCCCGAGGCCGGCGTCGACCACCAGCGTCGTGCCGTTGCAGCCGCTGCTGCGGGCGCTGAGGAGAAAGACGGCCGCGTTGGCCACCTCCTGGGTGGCGAGGGCCTGCTTCCGGAAAGTGAGCTTCTCGGCGTAGAGGTAACTTTCGAGGTAGCCCGGGATGCCGGCGGAGGCGCTCGTCTTGAGCGGACCGGCCCCCACGGCATTGAACCGGATCTCCGTGTCGGCCGCGAACGATTTGGCGAGGAAGCGCACGGTCGACTCGAGCGCCGCCTTCACCGGGCCCATGTAGCCGTAGTTGTCCGCCGTGACGAGCAGGGAGGAAATGCCCATGCTGACCACGGCCGCATCGCGCGCCAGGTGCCGCATGAAGGCGCGGGCGATCTCGACGTGCGAGATGGCCGAGTTCGTCAG
>JBJKRV010000593.1:0-6307 GCA_046704465.1 Opitutaceae bacterium
TCCAGGAGGCGGTCCACCGGGCCCGAGACGTTGTCGTCAGGCGCGGATGCCATGGTTCAAAGCAGCGCGCGCAGATAACCGAGCCAGGCGTCGAACCCCTCCCCGGTGCGGGCGGACAGCTCAAAGAGTTCGGCCTGCGGAGCCACGCGCCGGATATTCACCCGTGCCGCCGCCCGGTCGAATCCCAGCACGTGCGCGACATCGATCTTGTTCAGGATGACGGCGTGGGCGCTCGTGAATATCGGCGGGTATTTGAGCGGCTTGTCCTCGCCCTCCGTGCACGAAAGCAGCGTGATGCGGCGGTTCTCGCCCAGATCGAAGGAGGCGGGGCAGACAAGGTTGCCGACATTCTCCACGAAGAGGAGCCGGACTCCCTCCAGCGGCAGGGCCTCCATCCCGCGCGCGATCATCGCGGCGTCCAGGTGACAGGTGCCGCCGGTGGTGATCTGCGCCACCGGGACGCCCTCGCGCCGCAGCCTCCGGGCGTCGTTGTCCGTCTCGAGGTCGCCCACCAGCACCGCACAGCGGACCTCGTTCGAGAGCGCGTCGAGCGTGCGTTCCAGCAGGGTCGTTTTGCCGGAGCCGGGCGAGGAGACAAGATTGAGCGCGCGGATCCCGAGCGCCTGCAGGCGCTGCCGGTTAACCGCGGCCTGGCGGTCGTTGTGATCGAGGAGCCGCGCCTCGAGTTCCACCGTGCGCCTCATTCCGGGCAATGGATCGCCGGGCGGCGCGGGCGGCAGATCGTCGGGCTCGCGCACGTCGACCAGGACGACCTGGCCGGGGACTCCGCTGACGGGTTTTTTTGCGGGAAGGTTCTCGGCCATTGGGTCTAGGTCATTTCGAGTCGCACGAGATCGAGCTCCCGGCCCTGCCTGATCGTCGTGGTGGGCCAGCCGCAGCTCGGACATTCGAGGAAAAACGCCTGGTCCGGGACAAACTCAAGCCGGCAGGCGGGGCAGAACGCCACGGCCGGAATCGCGTCGATCTGCAACGCGGCTCCTTCCGCGGCCGAGCCCGGAAGGATCGCCTCGAAGGCAAAGCGGAGGGCATCGGCGTCCACGCCCGACAACTGACCGACGCGGAGCACGATGCGCTCCACCTTCGAGGCGCCGGCGTCCTTCGCATGACGCAGCGTCAGGTCGAGCGCCGATTCGGCGATCCCCAGCTCATGCATGTCGCTAGTTGT
This sequence comes from Opitutaceae bacterium, assembly GCA_046704465.1. Lineage (GTDB taxonomy): Bacteria > Verrucomicrobiota > Verrucomicrobiia > Opitutales > Opitutaceae > Fen-1467. The sequence goes on from JBJKRV010000593.1 coordinate 1,187, forward strand.
CGTCCCCCGGGCATTCGATGTCGAGTCGTCAGATGACGGCCCGCGCGGGTGGACGTTTCGACCGTCGGGCGACAGCGTGGGTTGACTTGCCGTTGGCGCTCCTAGATGCATGGAACGGGCAAGACGGCGCGGCATGCATATTCCCGACGGATTTCTCGATGCGAAGACGGCCATCGTCACCAGCGGGCTGGCGGTCGTGGGGGTTGGCGTGGCGCTGCGGTCGATCCGCCGGACCGCGACCGCGCGGCGGGTGCCTCTGATCGGCCTGGCGGCGGCGTTCGTCTTTGCGGCCCAGATGCTCAACTTCCCCGTGGCCGGGGGTACGTCCGGCCATCTGATCGGTGCCGTGCTGGTCGCCGTGCTCCTCGGGCCGAGCGCCGCCGTCCTTGCCCTGACCACGGTGCTGATCGTGCAATGTTTCATGTTTGCCGACGGAGGCATGACCGCCTTGGGGGCAAATGTCTTCAACATGGCGATCGTGGCGACCGGCGTCGGGTACGGGATCTACGTGCTGGTGAGGCGTATCGGTGGCGGCGGTCTTCGCGCCCGGCTGCTGGCCGTCGCCTTCGCGGCCTGGGTTTCCACAGTGATCGCCGCCATCGTGTGCGCCGGGGAGCTGGCCTGGTCGGGAACGGTGGCATGGAGGGTTGCCTTTCCCGCCATGGCCGGGGTGCACATGTTGATCGGAGCCGGTGAGGCCGTGATCACCACGATGGTGGTGGCCGGGGTCGCCCGGGTGCGCCCCGAACTGCTGCAAACGGGCCCGGCCGGTGCGGGCGTCCCGCGATCGGCTGAACTGGCGGGTTATGGAGTGCTCGTGTCGCTGGGGTTGGCGCGCTTTGTCGCGCCGTTCGCCTGCCGGTGGCCCGACGGTCTGGAGCGGGTGGCCGCGGCGCTGGGCTTCGCGCATCGGGCGGGCGCCGCGGCGGCCCCGATGCCGGACTACACGATCCCGGGCCTCCACTGGGCGGTGTCGTCGACCATTCTGGCCGGACTCGTCGGCACCTTGCTGGCCTTCGGACTGGCCTATGTGCTGGCGCGCGGGCTTGCTCCGGCGGGCCGTGCCGGCCACGCGACAGACGCGGGGGGCAAGCCCGGTGCATGAGTTGCTCCTCAACGCGTACCGGCACCGGACGAGCCCGATTCATCGTCTGTCGCCCTTGACCAAGCTCCTGGGCGCCGTCGCCGTGGTTTCGACCGTCGTTTTGCTGCCGCGTGCGGCGTGGGCCGCCGACGCAGGCGTGGCGGCCGGGTTGCTCGCGGTGGCCTTGCTGACCCAAGTGCCGCTGCGATTCCTCGGGCGGCGCCTGTTGCTCGTGGAGCCGTTCGCCGTCGGTGTGGCGCTGCTGGCCCTGTTCCAGGCGGACGGCTGGCGGGTGTTCCTGGCGCTGCTGACGAAGAGCACGCTCTGCCTGTTCGGTGTCGTCCTGCTCAGCGCCACGACGCGGTTCACCGAGTTGCTGCTGGCGTTCCGGCGGCTGCGGGTGCCGTCGTTGCTGGTGATCAAGCTGGCCCTGATGCATCGCTACCTCTACGTGCTCGCCGAGGAGCGGAGCCGTCTGCTCCGGGCCCGGCGCACCCGGACACTCGTGGTCAGCCGGCAGGCGACCTGGCGGCTGACGGCCGGCGTGGCCGCGCAGTTGTTCCTGCGAACCTCGGAGCGGGCGGAGCGCGTCTATGCAGCCATGTGCGCGCGGGGGTGGCGCCTATGAACGCGCTGGAGGTGCGACGGCTCGATTACCGGTATCCCGACGCCACCCAGGCGCTGCGGGACATCTCGTTCACGGTCGCGCACGGGGAACGTATCCCCCTGATCGGTCCCAACGGGGCCGGCAAGTCGACACTCCTCCTCCACCTGAACGGCCTGCTGCCCGAAAGTCCGCCGGCGGAGGCGGCCGTGCGCGTATTCGGCACTCCGGTGGCGGAGCCGCATCTGGCCGCGATTCGCGCGCAAGTCGGGCTGCTTTTCCAGGACCCGGACGACCAGTTGTTCTGCCCGACGGTGGGGGAGGATGTCGCGTTTGGTCCCCAGCAGCTCGGCATCGGCGGGGCGGAGCTGGCCGCGCGCGTCGGCGAGGCCCTCGGTCAGGTCGGCCTCTCCGGATTCGAGGAACGCCTGCCGCATCACTTGAGCCGGGGGGAGAAGCGCCGGGTCTGCCTCGCCGGGCTGCTGGCCTGCCGGGCCCGGATCCTGGCGCTCGACGAGCCGACCAGCGACCTGGATCCCCGCGGCCGGCGCGAGCTGAAGACGCTGCTCTCTTCGCTGCCGGTGGCGCAGATCATCGCCACGCACGATCTGGAGTTGGTCGTCGAGATCTGTCCCCGCGTGATCGTGGTGGACCGGGGTCAAATTGTGACCGAGGGTCCGACCATGGAGGTGCTCAACGACGAGGCGTTGATGCTGGCGCACGGGCTGGAACGTCCGCACATCCTGCAGCATCGGCATCCGCATTGAGTGCGCCGGGTCCCGGTCGCATCCAGGAGACGCACCGGCCCGGCGCCGGCGACCGCTGCCGGCTTGTCACTTCTCGGGGGGGCGCGTAAGCGTGAGAGCGTGGCTGAGAACGCTCCGAGTTCCTTTCCTGCGAGCTGCCCCGTTCCGTTGAGCGGTCAGGCCGAGATTCAAGTGGCGCATGGCGGCGGCGGCCGGCTGACGCAGCAGCTGATCGATCGGATCTTTGCCCCCGCGTTCCGCAACGCGACGCTCGATGCCCGGCACGACGGAGCCCTGGTGGCGGCTCCGCCGGGCGGCCGGTTGGCCGTGACCACCGATTCACACGTCCTGTGCCCCCTGTTCTTTCCCGGCGGCGACATCGGGCGCCTGGCCGTGCATGGCACGATCAACGACCTGGCGATGTGGGGCGCCCGTCCGGGCTGGCTGACCGCCGGGTTGATCCTGGAGGAAGGCCTGCCGCTCGAAGTGTTGGAGCGGGTGGTGGCGTCGATGGCGGCGGCGGCGCGGGCCTCCGGGGTGGAGATCGTGACCGGCGACACCAAGGTGGTCGAACGCGGGAAAGGGGATGGTCTCTACGTGAATACCGCCGGCGTCGGCTGGGTGGAACATGGGCTGACCATCGGACCGGCGGCGGTGCGGGTCGGCGACGCCGTCTTGCTCAGCGGCGACATCGGGCGGCACGGCATGGCGATCCTCGCCCAGCGCGAAGGACTCGCCTTCGAGTCGCCGATCGAAAGCGATTGCGCCCCGCTCTGGCCGGCGGTCGCGGCGTTGCTGGATGGCGGGGTGGAGGTGCACTGCCTGCGCGACCTCACGCGCGGCGGCCTGGCCACCGCGGTGATCGAGATCGCCGAAGCGGCCGGGCTGACGGTGGGGTTGCGCGAGGATGCCGTGCCGGTGACCGAGCCGGTGCGGGGGGCCTGCGAGATTCTTGGACTGGATCCGTTCTACGTGGCCAACGAAGGCCGTTTCATCGCCATGGTGCCGCCGGCGCAGGCGGAACGGGCGTTGGCCATCATCGGCAAGGAAGCCCCGGGCGGTCCGCCGGCGATAATCGGCGAAGCGCAGTCCGGGCGGGCGGGCGAGGTGACGCTGCGCAGCGTGGTCGGCATCGACCGCATCCTCGACCGGCTTAGCGGCGAACAGTTGCCACGAATCTGCTGAGGGCAGCGGACGTCAGGCCGGCGTGGCGGGCGCCGCCTTGTGCCGCCGGTAGCGATAATACGCGGCACACGCGCCCTCGCTCGAGACCATGGGGGCGCCGACAGGGTGCTCGGGGGTACAGCGGACGCCGAAGGCGGGACAATCGGTGGGTTTGCGGGTCCCGCGCATGATCAGGCCGCTGATGCATTCCGTGGCTTCCGGCGCCGCATCGCCCGCGACGTCGAACTTTCGGGCGGCGTCGAAGTCGGCGCATTCCGGGCGCAGGGCAAAGCCGCTCCGGGGGATGCGCCCGATGCCCCGCCAGTTCCGGTCGACCGTGACGAAGACCTGACGCATCACCTCCTGCGCGCGGGGATTGCCTTCGGGCCGGACCGCCCGGGCGTAGGCGTTGGTCACCTCGGCCCGGCCGGCCTCCAACTGCTCCACGCAGTCGAGAATGCCGCGCAGGATGTCGACGGGCTCGAAGCCGGTGACGACGATGGGCACATGAAATCGCGCGGCCAGCGGCACGTATTCCGCGGTCCCCATCACCGTGCAGACGTGGCCGGCGGCGAGGAAGCCCTGCACACGGTTGTCCGGTGCGGACAGCAACGCCTCGATGGCGGGCGGCACCAACACGTGTGAAACCAGCAACGAGAAGTTCTTCAGGCCCCGCCGGCGGGCGTGCAGGACTGCCATCGCGTTGGCGGGGGCGGTGGTTTCAAACCCGACGGCGAAGAACACCACCTCGCGGTCGGGATGCCGGGCGGCGAATTCGACGGCGTCGAGCGGCGAATAGACCATGCGGACGTCGCCGCCGCGGGCGCGGGCGGTCAGCAGGTCTACGCCCTTGCCCGGAACCCGCAGCATGTCGCCGAAGGAGCAGACGGTGATGTTGGGCCGTGCGGCCAGCGCGACCGCGGCGTCGATGAGTTCGACGGGCGTCACGCACACCGGGCAGCCCGGACCGTGCACCAGGGTCACGCCGGCGGGCAGCATCTCGTCGAGCCCGAACTTGACGATGCTATGGGTCTGCCCGCCGCAGATTTCCATCAGCACCCACGGCCGCGTGGCGCGACGCGCGATCGCGGCGGCCAGCTTCCGGGTGGCGGCCGCGTCCCGATACTCGTCGAGGTGTTTCATGACCGCGCGCCGGCGGCGGGTGGCGTCAGTTCGTCGAGTTCGCCCATCTCCCGCAGGTAGGCGAGCGTCTCGGCCGCCTCCTTTTCGTCCACGACGCTCAGCGCCATGCCGACGTGAACCAGGACATAATCGTCGATCCTGGCCTCGGGCACGCAGGCCAGGCTAACCTGCTTGATGATGCCGCCGAAGCTGACGCGACCGGTCCGAAAATACGGGTCGTCGCCGCTGATCTCGACGAGTTTGCCTGGAACGGCGAGGCACATGACGGATGCAGCCGAGGGTAGAAGCGCCGCCGGGAGCGGCAACCGGAAAGCCGGCGTCGGGCCCGGTTGGTAGGCAGCCTTCTCCCGCCGTCGCCGGGCGCTTACGCCGACTCGAGG
>JBJKRV010000594.1:0-4908 GCA_046704465.1 Opitutaceae bacterium
CCGCATCGGCCGGAAATACGGCTTTTCGCTCGATCGCGGGCACCTCCGCGAGTTCCTGGCCACCGCCGGCGTGGGGCTGGCATCGCAAGCGGCGGATTTCGTGGCGCGCCGGCTGTTGGGCGGCCTCGGGGCCGACTGCTTCGGCAGTCCCGGCCGCCAGATTGCCGGCGCCGGCGCCGCCGGCGCGGTCTCTTTCGCCTGCACCTACGCGATCGGCCGGCTGGCGGATCGCTACTACGCCGGCGGCCGGCAGATGAGCCGCGCGGTGCTGCGCGAGACCTATGCCCGCCTGGTCGACGAGGGTGGCCGCCGCTTCGGCCAGCACGCGGGCGTTGTGCGGACCCGGGCGGGTTCGCTGAATTCCGCCGACGTCATCGACCTCGTGCGCCGGCCGTCGTAGACGCGCGCAGCCGGAAATCGGCGGCGCCGGGTCGGCGGCGAATTGTCGCGGTGACTTCGCCGCGATTCTGTGGTCCCATCCACCCTGGTTTTGCCATGCCGGATTCCGACCCGAGCCATCCCCGCCCCGCCTCCGGCAGTTGGACCGTGGCCATATTCGCGCTCGTCCTGGCAGCGGCGGGTTTCGCCGTCTACGCCAACAGCCTCCGCGGGCCGTTTGTCTTCGACGACCTCCGCTCGATCCCGGAGAACCCGTCGATTCATCATCTGGTCACCGCGTTCTCGCCGCCGGGTGGCGGCGTGACCGTGACCGGGCGCCCGGTGCTGAATTTCTCCTTCGCGCTCAACTACGCCCTCAGTGGCACCCGCGTCTGGAGCTACCACCTGTTCAATCTGTTGATTCACCTGGCGGCGGGCCTGGTCCTGTTCGGCATCGTCCGGCGCACGCTTGAGAACTGCGGCTGGGACGGGACGGAGGCGGCGACGGATTCCGGCGCCCGCCGCCGCGAATCGTCCGTCGCGATCGCCTTCGCCGCGGGCCTTTTGTGGATCGTCCATCCGCTCCAGACGGAATCCGTCACCTATGTGGCGCAGCGGGCGGAATCGCTGATGGGGCTGTTTTATCTGCTGACGCTGTACTGCTTCATCCGTGGGTCCCGGGAGACTGCAGGACCACGGACCGCGGACCACACGACTGCGGGGCCGAAAGGTCTCCCGCTTCGCGGTCAGCGGCCCCGGAGTCGCGTGATCTGGTATGCCGGCTCAATTCTGGCCTGTCTGCTGGGCATGGGAACCAAGGAGGTCATGGTATCCGCGCCGGTCATGGTGTTCCTGTACGACCGGACGTTTCTGGCGGGCAGCTTCGGCCAGGCCTGGCGCCGCCGGCGCGGATGGCATCTGGCACTGGCCGCGACGTGGGTGACGCTATTCTGGCTCGTCTTCCACGCGGCCGATCGCGGCGGCACCGCCGGTTTCGGCATCGGGATCGGTTTCTGGCAGTACGCGGCGACCCAGTTCGAGGCGATCTCGCGCTATCTCTGGCTCGTCGTGTGGCCGCATCCGCTGATCATCGACTACGGAGCCCGCTGGGTGACCTCGGTTCCGGATGTGGCCCCCTACGCCGCAGTGGTGGCGGTGGTTGTCACCCTCTCGGCGATGGCGTGGTGGCGCCACCCCCGGCTCGGATACCTGGGCGCGTGGTTCTTCGCCATCCTCGCACCGACTTCGCTGGTGCCGGGCGCGCGGCAGACCATCGCGGAACACCGCATGTATCTGGCCCTCGCCCCCGCGCTGGTGTTGCTGGTGCTCGCCCTCCATGCCCTGGTCGGACGCCGCGGGCGCATCGTCTTTCTCGCCGCTGCGGCCGGCCTTGGGGCGCTGACCCTGCAGCGCAACCGGACCTACCGGCACGCGCTGGCCCTTTGGACCCAAACCGTTGCCAGCCGGCCCGGCAATCCGGCTCCACACATCAATCTCGGCAACGCGCTCCTCGCCCACCGCCAGCCCGGGAAGGCGCTGATCCAGTTCGAAACCGCGTTGCGCCTCGATCCGCAGAACGCCGACGCCTATTACGACGCCGGCAACGCCCTGCTGCAACTGGGCCGGCTCGATGAGGCCATCGGCCACTTCCAGGCCTCGCTCCAGCTTCACCAGGGTTCGCTGGATGCCCGCAACAATCTGGCCGACGCGCTGCTGCAGGCGGGCCGACCGGCCGAGGCGGTCAAACAATACGAATCCGTCCTGCGGGCCCAACCCCGGGTGGCGGAGGCCCATTACAATCTCGGCAACGCGCTCCTGAAGGCCGGCCGGACGTCGGCGGCCGCGCGGGAGTTTGAGGCGGCCCTGCGCCTGCGACCGGATTATCCCGAGGCCGACAACAATCTCGGCAACATCCTGGCCCGGAGCGGGCGCCTCCCGGAAGCCGCAGCGCACTACCAAGCCGCCTTGCGCGCCGATCCGCGCAACCTCGAGGCCCGCGAGAACCTCGGCCGGGCCCTGGCGCGGATGGGACGCCTGAACGAGGCGGCGGCCCAGTACGCCGCGGTGCTGCGCCTGCAGCCGACCGCCGCCGACGCGGCCTACAACCTGGGCACGCTCCTGCTCCGGCTCGACCGTCCCGCCGAGGCGGAGGTCCAGTTTCAGACCGTCCTCCGCCTGCAGCCGGGCAACTCGGCCGCGCTCGACGACCTCGGCAACATCCTCGCCCGCAGCGGGCGGATCGACGAAGCCGTCCGGCGTTTCCGGGAAGCCCTGCGCGTCGACCCGTCGAACGTCCCGGCCCATTTCAATCTCGGCGCCGCCTTGCTGCAGTCCGGCCACCCGGAAGAAGCGCGGGCCGAGTTCGAGGCGGCACTCCGGCTCGATCCCGGTTTCGCGCCCGCCCGACAGGCGCTGGCCGGCATGCCCGCGGCGGCACCCGGCGCCCGCTGATTGCATGCAACCCGGTCGAAGCTTGCCTGTCCGAAGGCCCCTCCGTATCCCTCGCGCCGTGCTCCGCGGTTCCTCCGCCCTTCTCCTCCTGCTTCTGGCCTGCGGTCCGGCCGCCGTCCAGGCCGCGCCGATCGCGCCCGAATTGTCCGGGAAGAACATCAGCACCGATTTGAAGACGGGCGAGGTCGTGCTGACCGGCCATCCCAGCGTCCTCTATGGCACAACCCTGCTGACCGCGGATGAAATTCGTTACAACCGGGAGTCCGATCTGGTCCGGGGCATCGGCCACTTTGTCCTTACGTCCGGCTCGGAGCGGATCCTGGCGGCGAGCGGCAGCTACAACCTGACCACGGGCGAATTCCACCTGACCGACGTGCGCGCCGGCCAGCCTCCCTACTATGTCTCCGCGGCGGCGGCCTCGGGCACGCGCACCCACCTGGTGCTGACCGATGCCACCGTGACCTACCAGCCCCCGGAACCCTTCGCGCCGACGCTGACGGCGCAGCGGCTGACTTTCGATCCGGGGCGCCGGATCGTGGGCCTCGACGGCGTCCTCGGCGTGGGCGGCGTGAAGCACCTGCCGCTGCCACATTTCGGCAACTCGCTGGATCAGCCCCTCCTGTCGCACGTGTCGACCCGCCTCGGTTTCCGCCGGAACCTGGGCGCCTACCTCGACCTCGGCACCTACGTGCCGGTCGCGCCCGGACTGAATCTCGGCGGCCACCTCGGCGAGTACACCGCGCGCGGCCTGCTGTTCGGTCCCGGCGGCGACTACCAGATCCAGAGCGGCGACGACACCGCCACGGGCTCGTTCAGCTCCGGCTTCATCCACGACACCGGCGACCGGAAGACCGATCTGCTCGGCCGGCCGGTGCCGGCCGATCGCGGCTATTTCGACTGGTCGCACCAGCAGAGCATCGGCGACCGGATCGCCCTCGCCGGACAATTCTCGTGGTGGGGCGACTCCGAGGTCCTCCGCGACTTCCGGCCCAACCAGTTCTACCAGGTGCAGCAACCCGACTCGTTCCTCGAGGGCACCTACGCGGGCGACAACTACTACGTCGACCTCTTCACCCGGCTCGACCCAAACAACTTCGAGGTGGTGCAGCAGCGGCTGCCGGAGGTCCGCTTCGACCTGCTGCCCCTGGCGGTCGGCGGCGGCGTCTACGAGCGGTTCAACTCGAGCTTCGCCGTGCTGCAGCAGGACCCGTTGCTGGCGACGCCCGGGCTGCGCAGCGACCGCTTCGACACCTACTACGCGCTCGAGCGCCCGATCGCGCCGACCGACTGGCTCACCATCACGCCGGTGGTCGGCGGACGCCTGACCTACTACGCCCGCGCCCTCGACGGCCGGAGCGAGTACACGCGCTGGCTCGGCGAGCTGGGCGTCGACGCCAAGCTCCGCGCCAGCGGAATCTTCGACTACCACAACGCCCTCTGGGGCATCGACGGCCTGCGGCACCTGCTGACGCCTACGCTTTCCTACCGCTACATCCCGGAGGCCGACCGCGGCCAGCCCTACATCCCCGAGATCGACCGCACGGTGTTCTCGACCGACCTGCAGCCGCTCGACCTCGGCGACATGCGCAACATCGACCAGTTGCAGGCGGTCAACACGCTCCGCCTCGGCCTGGACAACCTGCTCCAGACCCGCGACCAGACCTACGGCTCGCGCGACATGGTGCGCCTGAATCTCGCCACCGATTTCAACTTCACCACCGGCGCCGGGCAGAAGCACTGGTCCGACGTCTACACCGAGCTCTCCCTCACCCCCGCCCCGTGGGTGCAGTTCGACGTGTTCCAGCGCCTGGATCCGCAGACCTTCACGTTGCACGAGTTGAACACCGGCCTGCAGCTTACCGACCAGAAATGGTGGACCGTGCGTCTTGCCACCTCCTACCTGCAGCAGCAGATCAACCAGTACTTCGTGGATGCCGAGCGCCGGGTGAACGAAGTGTGGCGGACCTATGCCCGCGCCCGCTACGACGCGCTGGCCCACCGCTGGAACGAGGTCGCCGTGGGACTCCGGCAGAACCTCCACGACACCTGGAATCTCCGCTACGAGGTGTCCTGGTACAC
>JBJKRV010000595.1:0-2931 GCA_046704465.1 Opitutaceae bacterium
GCCGTGCGCACGCAGCCTCCACCCCCGGCAAGCAGGAAGAGCACGGTCAGCAAGGCGCAGGTCTCCTCGGCCCCGTGGTGCGCAAAGTAGGCCGTCATGAAGAACAGGTGGAAGGGAAAGACCGCCACCAGCGCCAGCGCCAGGAACGCGGCAGCGAACGAGCCGAAGCGTCGCGCCGTCAGCGGCACCAGGACCATCAGCACCAGCCCGAGCAACAAGGGATCGGCCACCAGCGCGGCCCGCTCGACGGCGATGCCCATGGGGGCCCCCGTCAGCGCGTGCTCGCCCCACGCCACCAGCGCCAGCCACCAGTGCATCGGCGCCGCCCAGTGCACCGCCCGTCCGGCAGGTGCGTTGTCGTAGTCAACGTGCCGGATGCGCCACGTGCCGGTGGCGAACATCTGCTGCACCTGCATCACCCAGTGCAGCGTGTCCAGCGTACCGTTCGGGTAGAGCAGGGAGCGCCGCCCCTGCGCATAGCCGGTGGGCGAGGACCGGTCCACCGGCGGCGCGTCGACCATCTCGCCGTATTGGGCGGAGATCGCCTCGATGTTCCGCACCCGCACGATCGTGTCGACAGCCAGGAAGGCGAGCACCCCCGCGAGGGTGACCATCCACAGTCGCAGGGCGGGCCGGGGGAAGACGCTCATGTTGGATTCGCGCGCGGTGTCTCGGACTCTGCGCCCGCCGGAGGCCGATTCAAGGCTCTTCGGGTTCGCGCGCGACGGCAAAACGGATTCGCGTGCCGGCCGCCGACCGTTACACTATCCCGCCCATGACCAAATCCACTCCTGCTCCCCTGCGGGTTGCCATCATTGGCTGCGGCCGACCGCGCGGCACGGAAGGCGCCACCGGTTTCGGCATGGCGCATGCGCATATGGACGGCTACGCGGCCTCCGGCCGCTGCGTCCTCGCCGCCGTCGCCGATCTCAACCGCGCCAACGCCGAAGCCTTCGTGGCCGCGCGCGGGCCGGCGGCGGTGATCTACGCGGATTACCGCCGGATGCTCCGCGAGATCCGCCCTGACGTCGTGAGCGTATGCCTTTGGCCGCATCTCCACGCCCGCGTCGTCTGCGCGGCGGCCCGGTACCGGCCGCGACTGATCTTCTGCGAGAAACCGATGGACATCGACTGGGACGCCGCGCTCCGCATGCACCGCACCTGCCGCCAGTACGGCGTGCTGCTGGCGGTCAATCATCAACGCCGCTTCAACCGCCCGCTCGTGAAGGCGCAGGAGCTGCTCGCCGGCGGCGCCATCGGCAGGCTGCAGCGCATGGAGGGCGCCTGGCACAACCTGGCCGATTCCGGCACCCACGTCCTCGACATGATGTTCTTCTTCAACGGCGACACGCCCGCCGACTGGGTCCTTGGGCAGATCGACATGCGCGGAGCCCGACGCGTCTTTGGTGCCGTCAACGCCGGCCATGGCATCACCGAGATCCACTTCCGCAATGGCGTGCGCGGGATCTTCCATTTCGGCCACCAGCATGCCGAGCTCGGCTGCCTGCTCCGCCTCACCGGTGAGTCCGGGATCATCGAGATCCTGTTCGAGGCCCCGTGGCTGCGAATCCGCCGCTACGGCCAGCCCGATTGGGAGGTGATCGACACCGGCGAAACGATTCACGACGGCCAGGCAATTGTCCGCGGCATCGCCGATGCGCTGGCCGCGCTCGACACCGGCGCCACGCCGCAGCTCGCCAGCGACAACGCCCTGCGCGCCACCGAGGTTATCTTCGCCACCCACGAGTCCGGCCGGCGGCGCGCCCGTGTGGACCTGCCGCTGCCCGCCGGCAAAAGCGCCATGCTCTAGTTGCTGGAGGCGGGCGAGCTGGAGACCGACCTCCCACCCGAGATGGCAGCGAAGGCGCCGGCACCCCGTCCGAGAAAACGGCGCAAGCCCGTCAAGCCCGCGGCGCGCCGGATTCGTCGGAAGAAGAAGTGACCAACGCCATGAGTCGAATGTTGGACCGCTGACTTTTCGGTTTCGGCTTGGCGTCATCAGTCACTGGTCCTTGGTGATCGCCCCCGATCTCCGTCTTCCGACTTCCAGCCTCCGGTTCCGCACCCGGCATTCGACACCCGGCAACTCCCGGTCTCAGGTCCCGTAGCCTTGTAGCCCCCCGCCCCCATGTTCGCCTCCTTCAATCCCGGTCACGTCGGCATTCAGATTCCACTCGACGAAGGTCAGGCGCTCGCCGAGCGCCACGGTTTCGGCGGCTTCGACGCCCAATTGCGTATCCTGCACGAGGAAGTGACGCGACGCGGCGCGTCGGCGGTGCGCGACACGTTCATCACTCGCGGCCTCCGGCCCGGGGCCTGGAACCTGCCGTTCATGCCGACACGCGTGAGCGCGGAGGAATGGCGCACCGGGCTGGCCGGCCTGCCGGAGCTGCTCGCCAGCGCCCGCGCGGTCGGCGCAACGCGCGCCGGCATGTGGATCCTGCCCGGGAGCGACGAGCGGGAGTTTGACGACAACTTCGCCTTCCATGTGGAACGCTTCCAGCCGGTCGCGCGGGTCCTGGCCGACCACGGGATGCGTCTCGGACTGGAATTCATCGGTCCGGAGACAAGCGCCGCCCGGTTCCGCCATCGGTTCATCCGCTCGGTGGACGGAATGCTTGCGCTCGCCCGCGCCATCGGCCCCAACTGCGGCCTGCTGCTGGATGCCTGGCACTGGCATTCGGCCGGAGGCACGCGCGATGATTTGCGCGCCCTGACCCGCGAGCTGCTGGTTCACGTGCATGTGGACGACGCGCCCGTTGGCGTCGCCCGGGCCGAACTCGTCGACAACCGCCGCAAGCTGCCGGGAGCGACCGGCGTGATCGACCTCGATGGCTTCATGCAGGCGCTGGCCGACGCCGATTACGACGGCCCCGTCACAGCCGAGCCCTTCGACGCCGAATTGAGCGCGCTGCCGCCCGAGGAGTCGGC
>JBJKRV010000596.1:0-3155 GCA_046704465.1 Opitutaceae bacterium
CCCCGGATCTGCGTGGCAGACGTTGAACGTCGACGGGGCGCACGTGGCTCGATGAATGGAACTCCTTCCGGAGGACAGGCGACACGCATCCGCAGCACGGGTCTGGCGATCTTTGCCGCGACCCTGATCGCCCTTGGGATCATGGGCCTGGCGCGGGGCGCGCTCTCGCCGGCGTGGCAGCCCGTGCCCAGGTGGATGCCGGCGCGCGAGGGGCTGGCGTATCTCTCCGCATTGCTGTCCCTGGCAACCGGGATCGGCCTGCTCTGGCGGCGCACGGCCGCCGCCGCGGCCCGCATCCTGTTCGCCTGGCTCCTGCTCTGGCTGCTGCTGTTCCGGGTGCCCGGTCTCTTCCTCGCGCCGAAGGCGGAGGACACGTGGTGGGCGGGGGCCCAGACGTTGGCGTTCGTGGCGGCCGCCTGGGAGTTGTTCGCCTGGCTCGCCGGTGACGGGGAACGGCGGCGCCGCGGTTTCGCCGTCGGGGACAGCGGCCTGCGCATCGCGCGGAAGCTCTACGGGCTCGCCCTGATCCCCTTCGGCCTGGCCCACTTCAGCTACCTGAAAGTGACGGCCGCACTGGTGCCCGGCTGGCTCCCGTGGCACACGGCCTGGGCGGCTTTCACCGGCGCAGCCTTCCTCGCCGCGGCCGGGGCTGTGCTCCTCGGGGCGTATGCCCGGCTGGCCGCCACGCTCTCGGCGCTGGAGATCGGGCTTTTCACGCTGCTGGTGTGGGCGCCCGTCGTGGTGGCGGGCCCGAACGCCTTTCAATGGAGCGAGTACGTCGTCTCGTGGACGCTGACGGCCGCCGCGTGGGTGGTGGCGGATTCCTACCACGGCGTGCCCTGGCTCTCGGTCGGCCGGCGCTGACCCCGGCAGCCCGGGTTTGGCATCGGCAAGCAGAAAGAAGGGTCACAATTCCCATGAATCCGAAGATCGTCATCCGAGACGAAACCGCTGCGGACGCGGGGGCGATCGCCGAGGTGACGGTGGCGGCGTTCCGCACCCTGGAGATCAGCCAGCACACGGAGCAATTCATCATCGCGGCGCTGCGCCGGGCCGGGGCGCTCACCTTGTCGCTCGTCGCGGAAATGGATGGGCTGGTGGTCGGGCATATCGCCTTTTCCCCCATCGCCCTTTCGGATGGCACGCGGGATTGGTACGGTCTGGGGCCGGTTTCGGTGTTGCCGGCGCACCAACGCCGGGGCATCGGCCGGGCCCTGATCGAGGAAGGACTGTCGCGGCTCAGGGCCATGAAGGCCCGGGGATGTTGCCTCGTGGGACATCCGGACTACTACCGGAAGTTCGGGTTCAGGAACATCCCGGGGCTCGGGCATGACGGGGTGCCGCCGGAGGTCTTCTTCGCCCTGTCATTTGACGGGCATTATCCGCAGGGGTCGGTCCGTTTCCACGAGGCGTTCATGGCGAACGGCTGAACCGGACGGCGCGGCCGGCGCCGTCCAGCGCCCTGTCGCGTCGCGACGCGGCTTCGGACGCGGACGATCTCGCGACGCTCAGGCGCGCCGGGAATCCCGTCGTGGCGGGCAGGAGAACACGTCGTGTCCGTGCGGCCCCGGGGCGTTCGGCGCCCCGCGATCCTTGATTACGCCGGATTGGTCCCGCCGGTGCGGGCCGGTTCGTAATCCAGGTAGGGCGCCAGCCACTTTTCGGCGGCGGCGGCGGTCCACCCCTTGCGCTCGGCGTAGTGACCGATCTGGTCCCGGCCGAGCTTTCCGACGCCGAAGTATTTCGCGGCGGGGTGGTGGAAATAGAAGCCGCTCACGCTGCTGGCCGGTTGCATGGCGAAACTCTCGGTCAGCCGGATTCCGGTGGCGGGCTCGGCTCCCAGCAGGTCGAAGAGCAATCCCTTCTCCGTGTGGTCCGGGCAGGCCGGATAGCCGGGGGCGGGACGAATGCCGCGGTATTTTTCGCGGATGATTTCGGCCATGGTGAGATGTTCGTCGCGCCCGAAGCCGCAGAGGTCGCGGGCCCGCTTGTGCATGAGTTCGGCGAGGGCCTCGGCCAGGCGGTCGCCCAGCGCCTTGGCCATGATCGCGGAGTAGTCGTCGTGCGCCGCCTCGAATTCCCGCGCGAGCTCGGCGACCCCGTGGCCGGCGGTGACGGCGAAGCCGCCGAGATAGTCGATCCGGCCGGAATCTGCCGGCGCAATGAAATCCGCGAGGCAGAGGTTGGGCTGCCCGGGCGGCTTGTCCTGCTGCTGGCGAAGAAAATGGAAGGTCGTCAGCGTGCCGGATCGCTGCCCGTCGGTGTAGACTTCGACGTCGTCGCCGACGGCGTTGGCGGGCCAGAAGCCGATCACCGCCCTGGCCGCGTAGCGCTTCTCGGTCACGATTCGCGTCAGCAGCGCCTGGGCGTCGCGATAGAGCTTGGTGGCTTCCGAGCCGACCGTGGGATCGTCCAGCAGATCCGGGAACCGCCCGTGGAGTTCCCAGGCGCTGAAGAACGGTCCCCAGTCGATGAACGGGACGATGTCCTCCAGCGGCACCGGATCGAACGTGCGCGCGCCGGTGAACTCCGGCCGGGGGATGTCAACCGCGGCCCAGTCCGACGTGGCGTGGCGGGCGCGGGCGGCGGTCAGCGGCAGCAGGGGGCTGCGCGCGCGCCGGGAAGCGAATTCGCTGCGCTGCCGCTCCTGGCGGTCGCGAACCTCGGCGATGAAGGAGTCGCGGCGGCCGGCGTTCGCCAGGGCGCTGACGACGTTCACCACCCGGGAGGCGTCGAGCACATGCACCACCGGCCCGGCGTATTCCGGGGCGACCTTGACGGCGGTATGCACCGCGCTGGTGGTGGCGCCGCCGATGAGGAGGGGAAGCGTGAAGACCGCGTGCAGCATCTCGCGGGAGACAAGCACCATTTCGTCGAGCGATGGCGTGATGAGTCCGGAGAGCCCGATCATTCCGGCGCCCCTTTCCCGCGCCGTCGCCTGAATCTTGTCGCACGGCACCATGACGCCGAGATCGATGACCTCGTAGTTGTTGCAGGCCAGCACGACGCCGACGATGTTCTTGCCGATGTCGTGCACGTCGCCCTTGACCGTGGCCATGACCACGCGTCCCTGGAAAGGCGCTTCACCGCCGGCGGCGATCTGCCGGCGCTTCTCCTCCTCCATGAAGGGCGTGAGATAGGCGACGGCCTTCTTC
>JBJKRV010000597.1:0-13816 GCA_046704465.1 Opitutaceae bacterium
GGCAGGGCGCAGCCGGCGAAGAGTGCGCGGCTGAGCGTATGCTGGCATCCTACTTCGCGATTTTTATGCGCGCCGCCCGGATGAGGTAGACGATGCCGGTGATCCAGCAGGCCGTCAGGGTTATGGATAGGAAGGCGTCGACCACCGCGCTGTTCCAGTCGATATTGCCGCAGATGCCTGAGGCGATCAAACCAACGATCAGAAGGAACCACCCGATACGCTTGAAGTCGCGCTTGCGCTGTTGGCGCATCTCCTCCCCTGAAGGCGGAGGAGGCGGGGGCGGGATCGGAACCTTGCGGTTCTGAAGCTCGGCTCTCGCGGCGTCCAGTGCCTCCGGTGTCCAGTCATCCGGCTTTGAAAACATGGCCACAAGTTGCTGGTCGGTTTTCCCCGCCATCTGTTCATTGAGGTGTGGTTTAGCGTCCATGATCGTGGGTTCCTGCGCCAGGGCGGACTAAAAACTAGCGTATCCGGCGTTCCGCGCCTGTAGGCCCGCCCGGCCGCCTTCGCCGGGCTGTTGGCGACGCTTATCCGAGCAACCGGCGAGGCTTCGGCGCCCTCGCAAAAGCACGGTTGCCCGCCAGAGTCCCGCGCCCGCGGGACGACGGCGGGTGAGCGGGCAACCCGGCCGACGGCCGGGTCTACAGCGGCTACGAATCAATTTAGTCCGCTCTATGTTGTAGTCTCGCGGTTGGCGGTGACCGTCGCACCGGGTTCTGAGGTGATTGTGTTCTCGGGTCATGGTTCAACCCGGTGCCACCGACAGGGGCATATCCGGTGTGGCAGCGGGTGTTCCGGGGCTCGTCGCAACGAATAATCCGAATTCCGCCGGATCGGGCTCAATCGGCGGAATCGGAGGGGTGCTCGAACCAATGATCGGCAGAATTGACGCTGTCAATTCCGGCGGAACGAAAATTCCCCCGGGATATTTGCCGCCGCGGCAGGTGACAAGGGGACAGCAATCCCGCCCGCGGTCGTTTTGGTCCCAGCGCCCATTACCGCCTCGGCACGCCGCTCAATCCACCCGAAATCCTGCGTTTTCTTCAAAAGAAACTCTCAACGATCTGCTTGTCGTGGCGAACACGCTGCTGGAGTGGCTGCGGGGCCTGGGGATGCTGAATGAGAACCCGCAGGAATTCGTCAAGCCGGTGGACCTTCGGCGGGTGCACCAATGCCGCCGGGCATTCTCCGATGACGAGATGCGCCGGTTGTTGTCAGTGAGCCGCGGGTGACATCGCCGTCCTTGCCGGGCCTTCGGACGGCTTCCCTCCGGCGAAGGCTGGTCGGGGTGGTCAGATTCGAACTGACGACCTCTACGTCCCGAACGTAGCGCTCTACCAGGCTAAGCTACACCCCGTGTGGCCGAAGGGTTGAGAGTTGCCGGATTCAATCGGCCGAAGCAATACCAAATCGGCGGGCGCCAATTGCGATGCCGTGGGCCCCCGGGAGCCGGGCGGATTCTTCGCGGCGGGGTGTGGCCCGTTCGACGGGCTCAGGGCGGGCGACCGTCGCATTTCACGAAAGACGAAGGCGCGGTACGGACGCCGTCGCCCTTCGGGCTTTGGCGCCCATGGCGGCCGCGCCCCACAGGTCTTGCCCTGGCGCCCCGACCGGGGGCGCCAACCTGTCTGGCTCCTACTTGGCCTTGGTGCCGCGCGTCAGGCGCATCCGCCAGATGTTGTAGGCGCCGCCCCGGTTGGAGAGGAAGAAGATCACGCCTTCCTCCGAGGGCGACCACGCCGGCATGATGTCGTCCGACCCGTTCCGCGTCAGTTGCTGCAGGTTCGTGCCGTCCGAGTTGATGACGTAGATGTCGTTGTTGTGCCGGCCCTGGTCGTCCGTCCCGTGGTCGGAGACGAAGAGCACGCGGCTGCCGTCCGCGCTCACCGCGGGATCAAAGCAGTCCGACTGGCGGAAGCCCTGCTGGTTGATGAGCGCCGTCTCCAGCTTCCCGTCCGCGGTGATCGAGTAGATCTGTTTCTTGCCCGTGTCGGGGTCGCGGCGGGTGAAGAAGATTTTGTCGGCAAAGGTGTTGTTGATCTGGCTCGCGGTCGTCGAGAGCTGGGTCGGCAGCGAGCCGTCGAACCGCACGCTGCTGACCAGGGAGCCCGCGAGCGGGAAGTTCGGCTCGGTGGAGAGGTAGAAGAGCTGGCGGTTGCTGTCGCCGTAGGTGGGATAGAAGTTGTACCGGTTGTCGTTCGTCAGCCGGGAGATTCCGCCCGAGAGGCTGTTGTCGACCAGGCTGACGCGGAAGATGTCCGGCTTGTACCGGTCGCTCCGGTTGGAGGCGAAGACCAGGTAGTTGCTGCCGTCGTTGGCAATGTCCGGCAGCGTGTCCCAGTAGTACTGGCCCTGCGTGAGCTGCGAGACGCCGCTGGACGCGTCGTCCGCCTGCTTGATGAAGAGGTTGGAGTAGTACTGGCCGTCGTCGGTGTGCTGCGTGAGGGCGAAGATCACGTGCTGGCCGTCCGGGGTGACGCAGAACGAGTTGATGGAGTCGACGCGGGAGGCGTCGCCGCCGGGCAGGTCCTTGCGCATGAAGTTGGTGATCGCCTTCAGGTTGGCCACGATCTCGGACGGCTCGCGCGTGTCGAGCATGGCGACCGCCTTCGACTGCAGCATCTTGTAGGCGACGCCGGTCGGCGTCATGACGACCGCCGGGCAGTAGAGCGTGGTGGTGATCTCGGTGATCGGCTCAAGCGTGAAGGGGGCGACCGTCGGATGATCGAAATCGAGCACGGTGGTGACGGCCTTGTACTTGGCCGGCACGGCCACGGTCAGGGTGAACTTGGGCCACGGCGTCTTCTTGTCCGGCCGCTGGAAGGTGACGGGCAGCTTCATCGGGGTCTGGCCCACGTCCTTGCCGTTCAGGGTCACCTCGGCGTTGAGGGCCGCGCCGTCCGCCGTGGCGGCGGTGACGTTGTAGACCCGGGCCTCCTTCAGGAGCGAGAGAGCGACCGCCGGCATCGTGTCGGCGGAGGCGCTGAGCGTCCGCGTCTCGGTCTGGTAATCCGTCTTCGCGAAGCTCACCGTCTTGTCCTGCCAGGGACTTTCCCGGCTGTCGCGGGTGAAGGTGACGCTGACCGCGCTCACGGGCGTGGTGCCGACCGCCTGGCCGTCGATCGTCACGCCGGCCCCGGCTGGCGACGAGGCGAAGTCGTAGGACTTGGTCAGGGTGGTGGGCGCGAGCCGGAGGTCGATCGCGTGCTGGCCGGACGACGGTTCATAGGTGAACGATTCCGGGAAATAACCGTCGAGGCGGACCTCGACCGGCACGGGCTTGCCGCCGTCGAACTGGACGGGCGTCACGCCGACCTTCTGGTTGTTCACGTAGGCCGTCGCGCCCGGCGGGTTGGTGGTGAGCGAAACGGGCGTGGCGCAGCCGCCCAGCAGGGCGAGGGCAAGGGCGAGGCCGGCAAGCGGCACGCGGGAGGGAAACAATTCGCGTCGGCGTGGGGTGGGCTTCATTGGGGGAACGGGGACGGCCGGTGTGACCCGGGGGGTTGCGAAGGCCATGCGTCCGCAGAGCCGACCCGGATCTCTCCGACGTCGTCGCGACCGCCGGAAGCGGACCGCTGGGTGCGAGCCTCGCACGGTTGCATGGGATGGCGTGAGGCTAGCGGCGCGCACGGGACCGAGGCAAGTTCCATGTGGAGAATGGGCTGCAACCAGCAAACGGGATTGAATGCGCCCGCGGGACGGATAGCTTTTTTTCATCCTATTCTCCCGCATGGAAGCCGGCTTCTCCCTTTGCATCGACGGACTGACCGATATCGGCGTGCGCCGCCAGAACAACGAGGATGCGTGGTGGGTCGGCCAGCTGCCGGGTGAGAGCCGCTCGATGGAGGCCGGCGCGGCGCCGCTGCAGCTGACGGTCGGCGGAGCCTCCGGGCCCGCGCTGCTGCTGGTGAGCGACGGGGTGGGCGGAGCCAACGCCGGCGAGGTGGCGAGCCAGATGGCCGTGACGCTGATCTCGGCCGAGCTGGGCCGGCGCGTGGCGGAGCTCGGCGCGGCCGGCCCCGCGCAGGCGGCGATCCTCGCGGGCCTGCAGGTCGCCGACGAGGCCATCAAGGCCAAGGCCACCGCGCCCGGGTTCGACGGGATGGGCGCCACGCTCTCATTGCTCTGCTTCGGCGGGAACGGGGCGGCGTTCTGGGGCCAGGCCGGCGACAGCCGCATTTATGTCTTTCATCGCGGCCACCTGCGGCAGATCAGCCGCGATCATTCGCCGGTGGGCCGCCTCCGCCAGGAGGGCAAGATCACCGAGGAGGAGGCGCGCCGGCATCCGCAGCGCAATCAGATCGACCAGAGCCTGGGCGATCCGAGCAAGCCGTTCCAGCCCGACACCGGCGTCGAGCGGGTCCACCCCGGCGACGTGTTCCTCGTCTGCTCGGACGGCCTCAGCGACGGCCTGTGGGACCGGGAGATCGAGCAGGGCCTGGCCGGCGTGCGCAGCGCGGCGGACGTGCGCCCGGTCGCGCAGAAACTGGTGGCCGACGCGAAGCAGGCCTCCGGACGCGACAACATCACCGCGGTGGTCGCCCTGGTGGAAGGGACGGCGACCGACGACTCCTCGCCGCCCAGTTTCTGGCGCAAGCTGATGGGCCGGTGATTCCCGCGGCAACCCCGCTGCCACCGGCGCGCAACCGACCCCCGCGTTCTCCCCATGGCCGACGACACGCCGACGCGCCGCCTTGATCCGGACGAAGAGCCGACGGTGCGGGGACTGGGGACGGGGCAGCGGGTCTTCGGGCGTTACGGGCTGCGCCGGCCGCTGGGCCGGGGCGGGATGGGCGTGGTGTGGCTGGCCGACGACGAGGTGCTGGGCGAACCGGTGGCGCTCAAATTCCTGCCGGAACTCGTGGCCGGCGATCCGGAGGCGGTGGAGGAGCTGAAGATCGAGACGCGCCGGGCGCGGCGGCTGACGCATCCGCACATCGTGCGCATCCACGATTTCGTGCAGGAGGGGCCGGCGGCGGCCGTGTCGATGGAGTACGTGGAGGGGCGGACGCTGGGGCAGATGCGGCTGGAGCAGCCGGGCCGCGTGTTCGCGCCGGAGACGCTCGGCCCGCTCGTGTCCCAGCTGTGCGTGGCGCTGGAGTACGCGCACGCGGAGGCGAAGGTCGCCCACCGGGACCTGAAGCCGGCGAACGTCCTCGTGACGTCCTCCGGCCGCGTCAAGGTGACGGATTTCGGCATTGCGCGCAGCCTGAGCGAGACGCACACGCGATTGACGGGGCGCACGGCCGGCACCAGCGGGACGCTGCCGTACATGAGTCCGCAACAGCTGGCCGGCGACCGGCCGACCGCGGCGGACGATCTCTATTCACTGGGCGCGATGCTCTACGAGCTGCTCTCGGGCCGCCCGCCGTTTTTTCGGGGCGAGGGAGCCGGCCTGATCGCGCAGATCCGGGAACGTCAGCCGGAACCGCTGGCGCAGCGGCGGGCCGAGTGGGCGGCACAAAACGAGTGGACCGCGCCGCTGCCGCCGATCCCGCCGGCGTGGGAGGAGACGATCCGGTGCTGTCTGGCGAAGGAGGCGGCCGGGCGTCCCGCCAGCGCGGCGGCGGTCGCCCAACGCCTGGGCTTGGTGCCGCCAGCGGCGGAGACCCGCGGTCGCACGGCTGAAAAGCCCGAACGACCAGGGCCGCGCCGACGGGGGCGGATCCTCGCCCTGGCCGGAATCGCCCTGGTGCTCGCCGTGGCGGCGGCGCTGCAATGGCGCGGCTGGACGGGGTCGGTCCCGACACCGGTGGCGCCGCCGGCGGAATTGAAGGCACTGGCCGCGAACCGCGTCATCCGCGTCTACCCGGTGAGCAATCATCCGGTCCCGGGCGGGCGCTACGTGGACACGGCGGGGTTTCCCAAGGTCGGGTATATCGGCGACACGCCCAGCCTGGTCTTCTCGCGGCTGCAATCGGTAAGATTGGACACCGACGCGCAGGGGAGGAACTTCGTGGATTTCTCGCTGCGGCCGGACGACACCCGGCTGTTTGCGGCTTTCACACAGGCGAACGTCGGCCGCACGGTGCTGATCATGCTGGGCGACCAGCCCCTGGTGGCCGTGCGGATGATGGATCCCATCACGGCCGGCCAGGTGCGGCTGGGAGAAAACAGCATTACCGACGCCCGCCGCCTGGTCTCGGCGCTCAAGCCGATGACCCGGTCGGGTCCGTGAGGCGGGACTTGCCGAGCGGCCGGAGGTGCGGTAACCAGAAGCAGCTATGGCGGATGATGCCACGACCCGCCGGTTTGATCCGGATGACCAGCCGACCACGCGCGGACTGAGTGCGGGCCGCCAGGTCTTCGGCCGCTACGTTCTGGTCGGGGAGGTGGGCCGCGGCGGGATGGGCGTGGTGTGGCGGGCGCGGGATGAGGAGCTGGAGCGGGAAATTGCGCTCAAATTCCTTCCTGAGGTGGTGGCGGGCGACGCGGAGGCCCTGCGGGATCTCAAGCGGGAGACCAAGCGCTGCCTGGAGCTGACCCATCCGCACATCGTACGGGTCTACGATTTCGTGGCGGAAGCCCCGACGGCGGCGATCGCCATGGAACTGATCAATGGCGAGAGCCTGGGCCGGCGCAAGGCGCGGGCGGCGGACGGGTGCCTGCCCGTCGGGGAACTGGCCCCGCTGGTGGTCCAGCTTTGCGAGGCGCTCGACTACGCGCACTGGCACGCGAAGGTGGTGCACCGCGACCTCAAGCCGGCGAACCTGCTGGTGACGAAGGAGGGCCAGCTCAAGGTGTCCGACTTCGGCATCGCCCGCAGCCTTTCGGACACGCACACGCGCCTGACCGGACGGGTGGGCAACACGAGCGGCACGCTGGCGTTCATGAGCCCGCAGCAGATGCTGGGCGGGGATCCGGCGGCCAGCGACGACATCTATGCGCTGGGGGCGACGCTCTACGATCTGCTTTCGGGCAAGCCGCCGTTTCATTCCGGCGATCTGCCGTCGCAGATCCGCGACGTCCTGCCGAAGCCCCTCAACGAGCGCCGGGCGGCGGCGGGACTGCCGCCGGTGCCCAAGGTCTGGGAAGACACGGTGGGGGCGTGCCTGTCAAAGGATCCCAAGCAGCGTCCGAGAAGCGCCGGGGAGGTGGCGCGGCGGTTGGGGCTGGCCGAAGGGTCGGCGGCGCTTCCGCTCGAATCGGAACCGGAGATCGCCGGGGCCGTCCCTCCCCCCAAGGCGTCCCCCCGACCGACCACCCCGACTTCCAAACGGAAGCGCCCCCGCTGGTGGCTTCCCGCGGCGATCGCGGCCGCCGCAGTCGTCCTGGTGGCGGCCGGCCTGCTTTTCTTCCGCAAATCGCCGGCCGCCCGGAAGTCAGTGTTGCCGGCCTCGGCGTCGCCCATGGCCACGAGCCTCGGCGGACTGATCGTCACCACTTCGCCTCCCGGCGCGCAGGTGACCGTGGGCGGGATCGCGGCCGACCAGAGCCCGCTGACGCTGAAGGATGTGCGGCCCGGCTCGTACCCGGTGGTCATCCGGATGTCCGGCTACGAGGAGGCGACGCGGCGGGCGGACATCAAGGCGAACCAATTTGCGACGCTGGCGGTGACGCTCGAGCGTTCGACCGGCACCCTGGTCGTGACCTCATCCCCCGAGGGCCTGCGGTTTGATCTCGGATCGGCCTTTGCCGGGGGAAATGGATCCAACCGCGAGCTCACGACGCCCGGCACGCTGAAGGTGCCGACGGGAACCTACACGCTGACCTTTCACCGGACCGGATGGCCCGACCAGCAGAAGCGGGTGACCGTCGCCCGCAACGAAACGACGCCGGTGGCCATCGAGTACGCCGGCGGCGCCCTGAGCGTCACGTCGCATCCGTCCGGGGCGAAGGTTTACCTGGGCGGGAAGCTGCTCGGCGAGACGCCGCTGAACCTGACCGACGCGGCGCCGGGCGACCACCTGCTGGAGGTGCGGTTGGGCGGGTACGGAAGAGCGACGGCCACGGCGCGGGTCCGGGTCGGTCAGACCGCGACGGTGGACGTCCCGTTGAAGCTCATCGGCCCGCCCGCCGGCAAGCCGTGGACCGTTCCGGACGTCGGGTTGGTGTTGCAGCCGATCCCGGCCGGCACCTTCACGATGGGCAGCCCGGCGGACGAAGCGGGCCGCTCCGACGACGAAGGCCCGCAAACGCAGGTCACGTTCTCGGAGCCGTTCTGGCTGGGGCGCACGGAGGTCACGCAGGCGCAGTGGAACGCGATAATGGATAGCAACCCGAGCTATTTCAAAGGCCAGACCCTGCCGGTGGAGAGTGTCTCCTGGAAGGACGCGATGACGTATTGCCGGAGGCTGACGGACCAGGAGCGGGCGGCGGGCCGGCTGCCGCAGGGCTACGTGTACACGTTGCCGACGGAGGCGGAGTGGGAATACGCCTGCCGGGCCGGCACGACGGGGCCGTATGCCGGGGACGGAAACCTGAATGATTTGGGCTGGCACAATGGCAACAGCGGCGGCTGGACCCATCCGGTCGCACAGAAGCAGCCCAACGGCTGGGGACTTTACGACATGTACGGCAACCTGGCGGAGTGGTGCCGCGATTGGTACGGCCCGTATCCGGGCGGCAGCGTCACCGACTACGCGGGTCCCTCTTCGGGTACGGGCCGTGTCGTCCGCGGCGGCAGCTGGAGCAGCGACGCGCTGTCGTGCCGTTCGGCGTCGCGCGGCAAGAGCGAACCGCCGGACTACAGCGACAACACGATCGGATTCCGCGTCGCGCTGGTGCCGTCGTCATCGCCCTGAACCTGCGCAGAGCGAGGGTTTCTCCGGGAGCGGACTTCGGACCCGCTCGGAGATCGGGTCCCACCTGGAACGAACGGACGGAGGAATCCGCCTCAACGATCCGCTGATCATGGGTGGAGCGCGACCTCGCTCGGCGCCATAGCCCGAAGGGCGACGGCGGCCGGGCGCGCTGACGCCGTAGCGCCGGCCTCCGGCCGGCTGGGATGCGCGCCGTGGCAGGCGAGACGCCTGCGCTACGCGGTCCGTTCCGAAAGCAACGTGAACGCACCGCGCCGAGTGCAAGCCCGTCGACCGTCGACTTTCACGTTGCGGCGGGGAGGTGAATCCCGATCGTTGGCGCCATGGCCGACGATACCCCGACGCGCCGGTTTGATCCGGATGATCAGCCGACGATCCGGGGCCTGTCCGCCGGTCAGGTGGTGTTCGAGCGCTATCGCCTCGAAGCGGTGGCGGGCCGGGGCGGAATGGGCGTGGTGTGGCGGGCGCGCGACGAGCGGCTGGAGCGTCCGGTCGCGCTGAAGTTCCTGCCGGACGTCGTGGCCGCCGATCACGAGGCGATCCGGGATCTGATGCGGGAGACCCGGCGCAGCCTGGAACTGACGCATCCAAACATCGTGCGGGTGTACGACCTGGTGCAGGACGAACAGCGGGCGGCGATCTCGATGGAGTTCGTCGACGGCGAAAGCCTGGCGAAGCGCAAGGCGACAGCCCCCGAGGGGAGGCTGTCGCCGGCCGAGGTGCGGACGCTGGCGGTGCAGCTCTGCGCGGCGCTCGATTATGCCCACGGGGTCGCGAAGGTGGTGCACCGCGACCTGAAGCCGGCCAATCTGCTCGTGACGACCGACGGCCGGCTCAAGGTCACCGACTTCGGCATCGCGCGGAGCCTGTCCGACACGCACACACGCCTGACCGGCCGGGCGAACGACACGAGCGGCACGCTGCTGTACATGAGTCCGCAGCAACTGGTGGGAGCGGACCCCACGTCGGCGGACGATCTCTACGCGCTGGGCGCGACGCTCTACGAACTGCTCACCGGCAAACCGCCGTTCCATTCCGGCGACATCACGCTGCAGATCCGCGAGGTCGTGCCGCCGCCGGTCAACGCGCGCCTGGCGGCTCTCGGCGCCGCGCCGGTGCCTCCGGCATGGGAGGAGGCCATCGCGGCCTGCCTGGCGAAGGACCCGCAGGACCGGCCTGCGAGCGCGGGCGAAGTGGCGGAACGGATGGAGTTGGCGGAAGGAGACAGAAGTCAGACAACAGAGGTCAGAAGTCAGAGGTCAGTGGTCAGAGGACAGAAGTCAGCGGACAGAAGCCAGAGGTCAGAGGGCAGAAGTCAGAAGTCGGACGGAGGTCTGAAGGCAGACGCCGGGAGCCGGAGATCGGAGATCAGAGGGAAGGGGCCGGCGACGCCCGCGTCGTCGAAGTCGAGGCTCCTGGCCCTGGCCATTATCGCATCGATATTCGTCGTGGGCGTGACCGGCGGTGTGTATCTCCTGAAAAGCCTTGGATTGGCGCCGCCTCCTCCGGTGGCGGCCACCGGCGGAGTCCAGATCACGACCGCGCCGCCGGAGGCCGAGGTTGCCGTGGGCTCCTTTCACGCCCGCACCAGTCCGGTGACGCTTGCGCACGTGCCGGCGGGTTCGTACCCGGTGGTCGCCCGGCTCGCGGGCTACGAGGATGCGCGGGGGCGGGTGGAGGTGAAGGGCGGCGCCACGGCCGCGCTCAACCTGGCGCTGGTGCGTTCCACCGGCAGGCTGAAGGTCGGCTCGGTGCCGGAGGGGCTGAAGGTGGAAGTCAGCGGAGAGAAGCCGGAGGGCGGCGGTCCGGGGGCAAAGGCGCAGGTGGCGACCACGCCGGCGACGCTCACGCTGCCGACGGGCGAATACGTGCTGACATACTCGCGCCCCGGCTGGCCGGACCAGGGCGATCGGGTGACGGTGAAGCGCAACGCCGTGACGACGTCCACCGCTCACTTTGACGGCGGCACGCTCGCCATCACCTCGACGCCCGCGGGAGCCGAGGTGTTCTCCGGAGGAAAGCGACTGGGCACGACGCCCTTGAGTCTGACCGACCAAAGTCCGGGCACCTACACGCTGGAGTTCCGGTTGAAAGGCTACCGGTCGGCGACCGACGAGGAAATGGTCGTGCCGAAGCAGACGACCCAGGCGGCGGTGACGCTGGTGGCGATCCCGGTGGCGGTGGCCGGCAACCCGTGGACCATCCCGGATCTTGCGGGCCTGGCGCTGCAGCCGATTCCGGCCGGAACGTTCACGATGGGCAGTCCTCCGGCCGAGGCGGACCGGGATCCCGACGAAGGCCCGCAGACGCAGGTGACGTTTTCCCGGCCCTTCTGGGTCGGCCGGACCGAGGTGACCCAGGCCCAGTGGCGGGCGGTGATGGGCAATGATCCTTCGCATTTCAAAGGCGACGACCTTCCGGTCGACAGCGTCTCGTGGGACGACGCGATGGCGTTTTGCCGGAAGCTGACGGAGCGGGAGCGCACGGCGGACCGGCTGCCGGCCGGTTATGTCTACACCCTGCCGACGGAGGCGCAGTGGGAATATGCCTGCCGCGCCGGCACGACGGGTCCCTTTGCGGGCGACGGCCGGCCCGATGATCTCGGCTGGTATTCCAACAACAGCGCCGGCACGACCCATCCCGTGGCGCAGATGCAGGCGAATGCGTGGGGACTCTACGACATGTTGGGCAACGTCTGGGAATGGTGCCGCAACTGGTACGGCCCGTATCCCGGTGGCGAGGTCACCGACTACGCGGGGCCGACGGCGGGCACGTATCGCGCCATTCGCGGCGGCTGCTGGGGCGGGGGCGCGGATTATGGCCGCTCGGCCTACCGCTTTGAGAACGAACCCGGCCTCCGGCGCTTCGATCTCGGCTTCCGCGTGGCCCTGGCGCCTGGATCTTGACTCATTTGAGCTCACCGTGTCGCGGTCTGCCGGTTGCGAGCCGGCCGCCAGGCCGGCGCCGGCGGTGGGCGCCGGCGCGCGACCCGATCCATGGATGCGCGGCAAAACGCGGGCCGCCATGGATTTCTGTGTTGCCCAAGAGCGGCGGTGACCGCTTACTTCCCTCCGCGGCCCCATGGAGAAAATCGCCTTCACGCGCGAATTGATCGAGTGGTACTGGCAGCACGGCTGCAAACGCACCGACGATTACGCCATCCCCACCAACACCTGGCTGAAGAAGCTCTACGAGGTCGGCCAGCAGTTCGGCGCGATCGACGAGGCGCGGCGACAGCCGCGGCCGGCCATGGCGATCTGGGGTCCGTCCCAGACCGGCAAGTCGACGCTCGTCTCGGCCTTCATCGACGTGAACGCCGCCTACGAGCGCAAGGAGGGCGTGGACGGCACGGGGTCGGCGCTGCACTGGCCGGGCGGCTCGCCCATGTTCTTCATGTCGCCGGAGCTGTCGCCGCCCGCGTACATGAACAAGTACGTGCTCAACCCGTTCAACCAGGGCTGGGACGGCTCCTCGGCGCTGAGCCGGTTTGTCTACGGCACGACCGATCCCAAGCAGGCGGAGACCGGCCTGCGCCTCGTGCGCGACGTGCGGCACCCCGTCGGCCTGCACCTCATCTCCGCGAAGGATCTGCTCCAGGTGGTGGCGCGCGGCTACGACACCGAGTGCCTCGGACCGTCGAAGACGCGCGACGCCACGATGTGGACGATCTCCGAATTCGAGTCCCGCCTGGCGAAATTCAAGCGGAAGCAGTCCGGCGCCGCCCACGGCGCGAGCCGCGCCGCGTATGAGGCGCTGTTTGATTTCTGCGAGGTGATCAACGACCTGGTGGTCGCCGAGCTCCCGCGCTACAAGAAGCTCCTCGAGGAAGGGGAGGGCAACTGGCGCAGCATGCTGGCCTCGCTCCTGGCCGACCCGGTGCTGCTCGGCAGCCCGCAGGCGGTGGACGAGTTCGCGGCGGACGTGCTGTGGGACAACTACGAGGTGCTGACCCGCCTGCACCGGCGCACGCGCGACGAACTCGAGGCGTGCGCGACGCTGTGGGGCGGCAAGCCGGTGGAGGTCTCGCTGGAGGCGACGGCGATCTTCCTGAACATGGAGGCGTGCCGGATCTTCTATGAGCCCCGCCCGCCCGCCGGCGACACCCAGGAGGGCATCGTCTACGAGTCGATCTCCCGCCTCGGCTGGCGCGAGGACAACGGCGTGATCCTCATCGGCTGCGGCCCGGAATATCCGCAGCGCCTGGCGGACACGGCCGAGCGGTTCGGCTGCCTGCAGGGGCTGGTGTGGGAGCTGGTCATCCCGCTCAATCCGGAAAACCTCGCCGAGAGCCCGTTCAAGACCTACCTGCGCGAAGCCGACCTGCTCGACTTCGCCGGCGTGGGCAACGAACCGAAGAGCGACGTCTCGCGGATCGACCTCGAGCCCGGCCGCGGCGAATCGCCCCAGAAGGGCAAGCCGTTCGAGCCCGTGCTGTTCTTCAAGCAGATCCTCAAGCGCGGCAAGACGGCCTGCATCGTGTCGACCTACGCGAAGCGGCTGACGATCGACGGCTTCAACATCTTCCAGAACATCGACAAGTTCGCGCCGGTGAACGCCCCGCAGCTGATCAACGGCGTCAACACCTGGTGGAAGTACTTCGTGCCCGAGTTCTACAAGAACCCGCAGGGCCGCAGCCCGCTGCCGCTGAACCTCGGCCTGATGTGGTGGGCGCCGCGCCTGGCGGAGTCGGTCGGCACGCCCGAGCGGATCTTCAAGGCGATCGTGCCCATCTACGGCGAACTCGGCCCGATCGCGGATCCGGACGTGAGCTGCACCTTCGCGTTCAACTACTACAAGTTCCCGCGCGGCAAGGTGGACTTCGAATTCACGGTCGGCGGCAAGGTCTACGAGGGCATCCGCGCCTCGCCGGAGTTCCAGCGGCAGTTCAACAACCCGGTGAGCCGGCAGTCGTTCGACGAGATGGTGACCGACCGCGAGACCGGCGGCACCTCGTACTTTTTCACCGCGATCAAGAAGCAGCTCGACGCCGCCCGCGCCAACGAGGCGACCAACCGTCTGTCGATCCTCGAGGCCCGGGTCAAGGCGCTGGAGAC
>JBJKRV010000598.1:0-3695 GCA_046704465.1 Opitutaceae bacterium
GTACCGCACCACCCGGTCCGCCGTTGCGGTCGAGGCGACGTCGGTGCCGTGGCGGGGACCGACGAAGACCACCCGGAACTCCTGCATGCGTGGCATTCCCGGATAGTCGCCTCGCCGCGTCCCGATCGTAAGCGTCCGGGCGGCGTCGTTCCAGTGCAGCGCGATCGTGGCGTAGGCCCCCTGCTCGTAATCGTAGTTGTCGCCTTCGTCCTCGTAGAGCGTGAAGTCGCCGTCGGCCCCGGGATACACCCGCAATTCGATCGGAGCGTCGGGATCCTGGGCCGCATACTGGCGATCGGGTCCGTACGGCACGATGGACCCGGCCCGCACAAACAGCGGCATCCGATCGATCGTTGCCGCCGCGTCGACAAGCTGTCCGCCGCGGTAAGAGGTTCCCGTCCAGAAATCAGTCCAGTTCGTTCCGCCCGGGAGGTAAAGCCGCCGCGAGGTTGCGCCGGGGCTCGTCACCGGATTCACCATGATCGCCGGCCCGAACAGAAACTGGTCCGTGATGTTGCGCACCACCGGGTCGGTCCGAAAATCCATTACCAGCGGACGCAGCATCGTGTAGCCGTGGTGGGTCACCTGCCACGAGATCGAATAGATGTAGGGCAGCAGGTGGTACCGCAGGCGATCGTACTCGACCAGGATGCGCTGGGTGGCCGGGTCGAATCGCCAGATTTCCTTCGGCCGGCCGGTGCCGTGCACGCGGAACATCGGGCAGAACGCGCCGAACTCGAACCACCGCGTGAACAGTTCCGCGTACTTTGGATCGGCCGGGTCGCCGCCAAAGAACCCGCCGATGTCTGTGTTCCAGTAGGGAATGCCGGTGATCGAGAAATCCAGCCCGGCGGGAATCTGCTGCCGGAGGGCCGCCCACGTGCCCTGGATGTCGCCCGACCAGGTGACCGCGGCATTGCGCTGCGACCCGGCATAGGCCGACCGGGTGAGGATGAACACCCGCTTGGCGGAAGTGGTGGCGCGCTGCCCCTGGTACACGCCGGCCGCGTGCTCGAGTGGATAGGCATTGAAGACCTTGACCCCCAGACCTGCGCTGGTGGCGATCGCCCGCATCTCGCCCCATCGTCCGCTCAACTCGGGCTCGCTCGCATCCATCCACCAGCCATCGATGCCGAGCGAGAAGAGTTTCTGGTCCAAAAACTTCCAGTAAAGCCGCCGGCCCTCCGGGTTGAACGGGTCGTACCAGCGCCCCACTCCCCTGGGAAACACGTTGAGGTAAACGGGCTTGTAGAGCGCGTGGGCCTTGTCCAACTCCGCGGTGTGCTCCAACCCCAGGTCAAAGCGGGGCCAGATCGAGATGATGATGTGCGCGTGGGCCCGGTGCACCGCGGCCACCATCGCCTTCGGATCGGGATAACGGGCCGGGTCAAAATCGTGCGATCCCCACTGGCCGGGTTTCCAGTACTGCCAATCCTGGATGATGCCGTCGAGCGGGATGCCGAGCCGGCGGTAGCGGGCCACGACGCCGAGCAGTTGCGCCTGCGTCTGGTACCGCTCGCGGCACTGCCAGAACCCCCAAGTCCACCGGGGAAACATCGGGACCTGGCCTGTGAGGTGGCGGTAATCGCGCACCACGGTGTCCAGGCTGGGGCCCACCATCACGTAGTAGTCGATCCCGTCGCCGGCCTCCGAGCTCCAGGATAGGATCCGCGGATTGGTCCTGCCCACGTCGACGTCCGTGATCGCCGGGTTGTCCCAGAGAACCCCGTAACCCCGGCTCGACACCAGGACCGGCACCGCGACCAGACCGTCCTGCTGTTGCAGATGAACCACGGTTCCGCGGTGGTTGAACGTTCCGTCGGGATATTGTCCGAGACCGTAGATGCCTTCGTCGGGCGCAAGGTCGAACGCCTGACGGCATCGCCACGTCGAGAAGCTGCCGAATTTCGCGGGCGTGACCTCCGTGCCGCCGGCCGCCTCCGCCACGATCACCCCGCCCGACCGGTTCATGATCCGGACCCGGCCGGTGCTCCGATCCAGTTCGGCCCGCAGAGCCGAAGTCGTAATCATCACAACTCCCTGGTCCGTCGTGCTCACCTTTGCCGGCACCGCTTCGGGCTGGGCAATGACCGCCAGACTGGTGCCGGGTGTGGCCGACGCCGGCCGGTGGGTCACCTCAACGATATGGGTGGACCACAACTCGACCCGCGTGACGACGCCATCGATCGTGACCGAGACGCTCTTCGGATTCTGCGGGGCTGCCGGTGCGGCCCATGCCCTGGGGACAGCCCCGCTAAGCAGCGCCAACGCAACGACGGGAAAAAGGCTCTTCATCGGGTGGGGCGCACCTCTCGGCACGTCGTCCGGCCCAAGGCTGTCGAAATGTAAAATCCGGTCAAGGGTCCGGTAAATTCGACCGCAGCGCCCTGATCGGACGCGTCAGACCGAGTGCCGGCGAGTCGCCACCGCGCAAAACGAACCGATCGTGCGCCGCATCCCAGGCCATTCCTCTTTGCTCCGGTCCTTCTCGCCAGCTCACTTGACACCAAACTCTACATATATTGAATAACAACGTGCCGCGCCGACCCAATTGCTCCCGCCAAACTCGCGCCCTGATGGCAACCATGGCCGCACAGCCGCGCACCTGGCAGCACGGGTACGAGCTTTCCCGGCAAACGGGCCTGAAATCCGGCACCCTTTATCCGCTGTTGATCCGCCTCAACGACCAACGCCTGCTCGAGTCCCGCTGGGAACCGCCGGAGCACCCGGGCCGCCCCCCCCGCCACGCCTACCGACTGACGGCCAACGGGCTGGTGGTTGCGAGACGAAGCGAAGCGCCCGGCGGCGCATCGCTCGTTGGACGGAAACCTGCGACCGCCACGGCATGAACTCCCACGGCAGGCTCCTCCGCCGCATCGCCGCCGCCCTGTTGCGCCACGCGGCCTCGATCATGCCGCCCGACCGGTCGGCGTGGGCGCAGGCGATGCAAAACGAAATCCACCATATCGAGCGCGATCGCGCGGCATTGAGCTGGGCCCTCGGCGCCGTCCTGACCAGCTACCTGCAACGATCCCGACTCTCGTCCTTGATCCAGACCCCGGGCGTGCGGTGGTTCCTCGCCCTTTTTATCCTCGGACAGGCCTTTGACCAACTGTTCGCCACCGTGCTCACGGTGTCCTGTCGCCTGCAATTGGTCGGCCTCGCACGCTTCCTCGGGGCATTCACTCCCGGCGACGACTACCGGCGTCTGATTCCGTTGATGAACGCGACCCCAAGGTGGCTGCATGCACACTGGGTGGCGGGCCGCGTCCTGTTCGTGGCGGCGGCCTGGGCGTTGCTGCGCAATCGCCGGTCGGCCTTTCCGGTCTTCGCCGCGGCCTGGATCGCGGCGGCGGCGGGCGCGATCCTCAATCACGCGATGCCTGAATTTCGGGCGGCATTCTCGTTCCCCACCTGGCAGGTCATCCGCGACGGCCTCATTCCCACCGCCCGCACGCTCCTGCCGGCCCTGGTGGCGGCCGCCCTTAGGATCCACCATCGCAGCGTCGCGATCGACGAAATTGGCCGCGCCTAGATGACCTTTTGCCAGGGGTTTTCTGCGCCCCGGCGGATCGGGTGACGGGCAGACATGCTCGGCCCATTCCGGACGGTGGACCGCACGAGATGCTTTAGCCCATTGCGGTTCGCCGCTTTTTCAGTTCAATACGCGTCTTCACCTGCCCGCGGGCGCAGCG
>JBJKRV010000599.1:0-5271 GCA_046704465.1 Opitutaceae bacterium
GGCTGGCTCCGGCGTGGCAGTTGTCCCACGCCAACCCGAATGACGCGCTCAAGAACACCCGGCGGTTGGTGCACACGTTCTGGGGTGGCATGCGACTGAGCGATCTGCTCGTGATCGTCCAGGTGGCAGCGGCCCTGGTGTTGCTGGTCGGGGCGGGCCTGTTGATCCGCAGCCTGGGACGCCTGCTCGAGGTGCCGACCGGTCTCCGGCCCGATCACGTGCTCACGCTGAAGGTGGCGGCGCCGCCCATGGCGCAATTCCAGCACGATCCCTACAGCTTCACCCGGTTCTACGAGCAGATCGTGGCCGCGACCGCCCGGCTGCCCGAGGTCCAGTCCGCCGCCGTCGCGAGCACGCTGCCGTTTACCTGGTCCGACTCCTCGATGGTCTTCTACCGCGACGGACGGCCCGTGCCCAAACCCGGCGAATTCCCCTCCGCCAGCACCCATACGGTCACCGCAGACTACTTTCGCACGATGGGAATCCCGATTGTCCGGGGTCGGACCTTTGACGGTCACGAGCCGCAGCCGGTTTTGCCCGCCGGGGTGGATCTGACGCCGCAGAACCTGGAAGAGGTCTTCAAGGGCGTCGCTTTCGACGCCGTGATCAGCCAGCGCATGGCGGACAAGTACTGGCCCGGCGAGAATCCGATCGGGCAACGCTTCCGGCTCGGGTATCCGGACATGGGCCTGCCTTGGGCGCGGATCGTCGGGGTGGTGGGCAACACGACCCAGTTCGGTCGCGACCGGGGCGACGTCGCGGAGTTCTACCTGTCGCTGCGCCAGTTTCCCAACCCGGTCAGCATGCACCTGGTGGTGCGCACCCGGATGGACCCGGCGGCGGCCGCCGCCTCGATCACCGCCGTCGTCCGCCGGGTCGCCGGCGACGAGCCCGTCAGCGACGTGCGTCCCATGGTGGACCGCGTGGACGATTTCACGGCCGGCCGGCGCTTCAACATGGGTCTCTTCGCCATTTTTGCCGGGACCGCGCTGCTGTTGGCCCTGATCGGCATCTACGGCGTGCTCTCGTTCGTCGTCAGCCAGCGCACGCGGGAAGTCGGGATTCGGATGGCGCTGGGTGCCCGCAGCCAGGATGTCCTGCGCGACGTGCTGATCAGGGGCTTGCGTCTGGCGGTGCCCGGGGCGGCGTTTGGCCTCGCCGGTGCCTGGGGCGTCAGCCGCGTGTTGCAGAGCCAGCTCTTCGGCGTCGCCGCCACCGATCCGCTCACCTACGCCGCCGGCGCGGCGCTGCTCCTGCTGGCGGCGACCGCCGCCTGCCTTGTGCCCGCGCGCCGGGCCGCCCGCGTCAACCCGGTGGAGGCCCTGCGGAGCGAGTGAGCGTGCGATCGCGAAACCACCAGCATCTTCTCACCACCGCCCCCCTTCCCGTCCGTCCCCTCACCGCGCCCCCTCACCCTCACGATTCATGCTCTCCGACCTGAAATTCGCCCTCCGGCAGCTGGCCAAGACGCCCGCCTTCGCGATTGTGGCCATCGCGACGCTGGCCGTCGCCATCGGCGTCAACTCCGCCATCTTCTCGATCGTCAACGGCGTGATCCTCCGCCCGGTCACCCCGCCGGCGGTCGTGGACCTCTTCACCGCCCGCAAGGCCGCCAAGCGCGATTACCGTCCGTTTTCCTACGCCGAGTTCGCGGCCCTGCGGGAGTCAAATCCGGTCTTCAGCCAGGTCGCCGCGCTTGGCTTCACCCTGGCCGGCGTCGGCTACGACAACGATGTGCGGCGCAGTTTCATCTTCTACGCCTCTCACGGCCTGTTGCCGATGCTGGGCGCCCGCCCCGCGGTCGGCCGGTTCTTCACCGCCGCCGAGACGCGGCCCAACGCCGACGTTTCCGTGGCCGTCGCGAGCTACGCGCTCTGGCAGCGGCTGGGCGGCAAGGCGGACTTCGTCGGCAGCACCGTCAAGGTCAACGGCCGGCCGTTCACGGTGATCGGCATCACGCCCCGGGGCTTCACCGGCATCAACGCCGTGATCTCCCCCGATCTCTGGCTCCCGCTGGGCGTCTATTCCTATTTCGCCAATCCGCTCAACGATTCGGCGCACATCCGCAATCTCAACGATCCGACCAATTACGCGTTGAACGTGCTGGGGCAGCTCCGCCCCGGGCTGAGCCTGGCCACGGCCAAACCCCTGCTCGGGACCCTGGAGCGGCGGCTGGACGCCATTCAGCCCGCCGCGGCCGCGGGCACCGCCGACCGCGAACTCCAGCTCCAGACCCCGTCGCGCTTCAGCATCAGCACGGCCCCGACCGACGACGGCGCCGTCGGCCGCCTCGCCGTGCTGCTGATGGGAATGGCCGGCGTGGTGCTGCTGATCGCCTGCCTGAATCTGGCCAACATGCTGCTCGCCCGGGGCACGGCGCGGTCGCGGGAATTCGCCATCCGCCTGTCGCTCGGCGCCGCCCGCTGGCGGGTCACGCGGCAGCTCCTGGTTGAAGGCCTGGCGCTGTCGCTGGCCGGCGGCGCGCTGGGCCTGCTCATCGCCGCCTGGAGCAACGACCTGCTGGCGCAGTCGCTGACCGCCATCTTCCGCTCGATGAACTTCTCGCTCGCCATCGAGCTCCGGCCGGACGCCACCGTGCTGGGCGTCACCCTCCTGCTCTGCATCCTCGCCACCCTGGCATTCAGCCTCGGCCCCGCCCTGAAGGCCGCCCGCGCCGACGTGGTGCGCGATCTCAAGCAACAGGCGGGCGAATCCGCCGCCACCGGCCGCTGGAACCGTTTCTTTTCCGTCCGGCACTGCCTGGTCATGGCCCAGATCGCCCTCTCCCTGGTGTTGCTGGTCGCCGGCGGCCTCTTCCTGCGCGGCGCCGTCAACGCCTCCCATATCAACCCGGGGTTTGACCCGAACGGCCAGTTGCTCGCCGAGATGGACTTCTCCCTGGCCGGCAAGGATGCCGCCGCGGCGCGGCGGCAGGCCCTCGCCGTCATGGACCGTGTGCGCCAGCTTCCGGGCGTGCGGTACGCCGCGCTCTCGACCCTGCTGCCCTTCGGCAACATCGAAAGCGACCGCCGCATCATGCCCGCCGGCACCGTGCCCTCCGCCGATCCCAAGGCGCCGCGGCCCGGGCACAACGGTCTCTTCACTGCGATCACGCCGGACTATTTCAACGCGCTGGGCGTCCACCTCCTGCGCGGCCGGACTTTCACCAGCGTCGAATGCGACAACCGCAACGCGCCGCCGGTGGCGATCCTCGACGAGCGCATGGCGGAACTGCTCTTCCCCAAGGAAAACGCCGTCGGCCGTCGCATCCGCTTTACCGAGAAACCCAGCGACGGGTCGCCGTCCGAACTCGAGGTCGTCGGCGTCGTCTCCAGCTTCCGCCAGCAATTGGGCGACACCAAAGTGCAGCCGCGGATCATCGTCCCGCTGGCCCAGACGAGCGCGCGCGACATCTACCTCAACGTCCGGCTCGCCTCCGATTCGCCGGAGGCGCTCACCGCCATGTTGGCAACGGTGCGGCAGACCCTGCGCGACATCGATCCGGATTTGCCGGTCCTGCGGATCGTGCCCATGTCCAGCGTCATTGACCACAACATCGTCCTGTGGGTCATCCGGCTCGGCGCCGTCGTGTTTGGCGCCTTCGGCGGCATCGCCCTGCTGCTCGCGCTCGTCGGGGTCTACGGGGTCAAGGCCTATGCCGTGGCCCGCCGGCGGCGGGAAATCGGCATCCGCATGGCTCTCGGCGCCATGCCGGGCGACGTCTTCGGCCTCGTGATGCGGCAGGCCGCCTTCCAGACCGCCTTCGCGGTCACCGCTGGCACGATTCTCGCCCTGCTGGTCGGCCAGGCCCTGTCGTCGATGCTCTACAATGTCCGCCCCTCCGACCCGCTCGTCCTCGGTTCCGCCATCGTGCTCCTGGCCGGCGCCACGCTCCTTGCCTCCTGGGTGCCGGCGCGGCGCGCCACGCGGGTCAATCCCACCGAGGCGCTGCGCGCCGAATGAAGCAGGTCCGCCTCCGCTCTCGCCCTGACCACTCCCGCCAACGTCCAGCCCACATGAAAGCCCTCCCGATCTGCCTCCTCCTTGCCGCCCTCGCCTCAACTGCGGCCGCGGCCGTTACCGAGACCATCCAGCGGACCGAGCCGCTGCGCGCCGGCGGCGTGGTCTCGCTGACGGATGTCAACGGCGCGATCACCATCACCGCGTGGGATCGCGACGAAGTCGCCATCGAGGCCGTGAAGCGCGCCCCCACCGCTGACGATCTGGCCCGCATCCATGTCAAGATCGAGGCGCAGCCCGATCGGATCACCATCACCACCGAGCATGAAAAGACCGGCCTCCTCGGATCCAGCGCCCGCGGCGAGGTCGCCTACACCCTTCATGTCCCGGCTCGGGCCATCCTGAGACCGATCGAGTCCGTCAACTCCCAGGTGACGCTCACCGGGATGGCCGCTCCGGTGGTGGTCCACCTGGTCAACGGCGGCGTCCACGCCACCGGTCTCTCGCATTCCGCCGAATTCCATTCCGTCAACGGCGGCGTTCGGGCGGACTTCGCCCGCCTCCCGGCCGACGCCCGGATCGACGTGGAGACGGTGAATGGCGGGTGCGAGCTCCGGCTGCCGGCCGACGGGGGAGCCCGGATTGACGTCCGCTCGGTCAACGGCGGCATTCACTGCGATCTGCCGGTGACGCTGAAGCAGTCCGGCCACCATCAGCTCCGCGGCACGATCGGCGGCGGCGGCGCCGAGATCCACCTTCAAACGGTCAACGGCGGCATCACGATCCGGAAATCCTGACGACTTCGCGTCCCCGCTCCCGTCCACTCTCACTCTCACTTTCACTCTCCGCCCATGATCACCCTGCGCCATGTCGACCGGGTCTACCCGCTGAAAGGCGGACCCTTCTACGCCCTTCGCGGCATCAATCTGGAAGTGAACGAGGGCGACTTCGTCTCCATCATGGGTCCGTCGGGGTCCGGCAAGTCGACCCTGCTGCATGTGCTCGGGCTGCATGACAGTGCCTGGGAGGGCGAATACTGGTTCGCGGGCGAGGCGGTGCACCAGATGAACAAGAAGCAGCGGTTCGATCTCCAGAAGCGGAACATCGGGTTCATCTTTCAGAGCTACCACCTGCTCGACGATCTCACCGTCTACGAAAACCTGGAGATCCCGCTCAGCTACCGCGACGTGCCGTCGAAGCGGCGCGAAAGCATCGTCTGCGACACGCTGGATCGCTTTCACATCGTCGGGAAGAAGGACCTCTATCCCAACCAGCTCTCCGGCGGGCAGCAGCAGCTGGTCGGGGTGGCGC
>JBJKRV010000600.1:0-5559 GCA_046704465.1 Opitutaceae bacterium
CACTCGTACTTCGGCGCGATGTCGTGGTGCGCCTCGACGTGTTTCCGGTCGCCCTTGTGCCACCAGAAGAAGATCGGGCTGGCGATAAAGATAGATGAGAACGTGCCGGTCGCGATGCCGACCAGGAAGGTGAACGACAGGTCGTTGATCGCACCGCCGGCGAAGATGTACAGGGCCAGGGCCGCCAGGAAGGTGGTGAAGCTGGTCAGGA
The DNA here is from genome assembly GCA_046704465.1 of Opitutaceae bacterium. Classification (GTDB taxonomy): domain Bacteria; phylum Verrucomicrobiota; class Verrucomicrobiia; order Opitutales; family Opitutaceae; genus Fen-1467. The sequence goes on from JBJKRV010000600.1 coordinate 212, forward strand.
TCGACCGGGCGAAGACCTTGTTGATCGCCCGGTTGATGATCTCCCGCAGGGTGCCGGTAGGATTGACCTTCAGCTCCTCGCGGATCCGGTCGAACACGACGATGGTGTCGTTCACCGAATAGCCCACGATCAGCAGGATCGCGGCGACCATCGGCGCGTCGAACTGCCGTCCCGTGAGCACAAACATGCCGATCGTCATCAGCACGTCGTGGACCGTGGCCAGCACGGCCCCGACTCCGTACCCGACCTCAAAGCGGAACGCCACGTAGAGCATGATGCCGAGGATGGAGAGCCCGAGCGCCATGAACGCGTTCCACTGGATCTCCTTTCCGATCGAGGGTCCGATCGTGGTGATGCCCACCTCGGAAAGATGCGCCTGCGGGAACGCCTTGGTCAGCGCGGTCACCGCCATCTCGCCCCGCCCCGACTCGGTCTGCACGTTGAGGAGCGGATTGCCGCCCGAGAGATCGCTCTGGTACAGGGGCACGGTGTCGCCCACCCCGGCGCGGTCCAAGGCGGCGCGCAGCTCGTTGACCGGGATGCGTTGCGTGAAGGACAGCGTCACATTGTCGCCGCCGACAAAGTCGACGCCGTAGATGGCCTTGCCCTTGATCACCACCGCGACCACGCCGATCAGCACGATGCTCCAGGAGGCGATGAACGCCCGCTTGCCGAACTTCAGGAAATCGATCGCCGGCGGGCGCATGAAATTCAGCATGATGATCCGCTTCAGCCACCCCCAGCCGACCGCCATCTCCAACAGCATCTGGCTGACGACCAGGGCGGTGAACATCGTCGAGAAAATGCCGATGGAAAGGGTGATGCCGAAGCCCTTCACCGGGCCGGTGCCGAACGCGATCATCAGGACGCCCGCGATCAGCGTGGTGATGTTCGCGTCCACGATGGTCGTGAACGCCTTTTCGTGCCCGGCATGGAGGGCCGCGTTGAGCGTCTTGCCCAGCTGCAGTTCCTCCCGCATTCGTTCGAAGATCAGGATGTGCGCGTCGACCGCCATGCCGATGGTCAGCACGATGCCGGCGATGCCGGGCATGGTGATCGTGGCCCGCAGGCTCGCCATCACGCCCAGCAGGCCGAGGATGTTGACCACCACGCTGAAGACCGCGATTCCGCCGGCCCATGTGTAATACAGGATCATGAAGCCGGCCACGAGGGCCGCGCCGACGATCGAGGCCCGGACGCCGCTGTCGATCGAGTCCTGGGCCAGGGTCGGACCCACCTCATTCTGTTCCTTGATCTGGAGCGGAAGGTCGAGCGGGTTGTTCAGGACGTTGGCCAGGTCGATGGCCTCGCGCTGCGTGAACGAGCCGGTGATCTCGGCGCTGCCGCCGTCGATCTCCTCCTTCACGCCGGGGGCGGAATAGAGCTTGCCGTCCAGCACGATCGCGAGCTGGGCGCGGGCATCCGGATTGCCGGTGCGCGCCTCCAACTGCTTCGTCAGTTTCGCGATCTCGCCCGTCACCTGTGCGAACTCGTCGCCGCCCTTTTTGGTGAAGCGCAGGAGGACCTTGAACTGGCCGTACTCGTCCATCGACGGGTAGGCCTCCTTCAGGGCGTTGCCGGTCATCGACGGGATGCGCTTCACGTACAGTTCGGTCGTGTAGGTGTTGCCCTTCCGATCCTCCTGATTGAGGGTCATCGCCTGGTAGCCGGGCGGCGCCTGGTCGGCCGGAATGGTCTCCGGCGTTCCCCATGGATAGACGAGGCGGAAATCCAGCCGGGCGGGTTTCTGCAGGCTCGAAACGATGTCCGGATTGTCCTTGGTCGTGATGCCGGGAATCTCCACCTCGATGCGGTTGTCGCCGACCGGACGTACCACCGGCTCGGTCACGCCGAGATTGTTGATGCGCGCCGAAATGATCTCGATCGCCTTGGTGAGCTTCTGCTTCCGCTCACTCTCCGGAACGTTGGCCAGGCTCTTGGCCGGCACCTCGAGCATGAACGCGACCCCGCCCTTGAGGTCGAGGCCCAGCTGCAGGCGGCCCTTCGAGCGCTTCAGCAGGGCGTCGAGGAGAATCTCGTTGCGCTGCTTGATGTTCTTGAGCGTCGACTCCAGGCGGAGTTGCGGGAAGAACCGGGAAAGGTCGATCTTCCGGTCGTCGGCGATGTCGCGCAGCGCGACGTACACCGACTGCGCTTGCTTGGCGGCGACGCGGGCCTGCGCCTCCTTCATCAGGGTGTCGAACTCCTGGCGGGACGACTCGACCTGGGAGCGGATGTACTGATCGAACGGCCGGTTCTTGAGCGGGGTCAATTCCGCCACCGACCACGCGATGTTCGCGAGGGTGAACAGAATCTTCCAGAGGTTTTGTTTGAGCATTGCCTGTCTTGGTTAAATCGATTGGCGCAGCCGGCGCCGCGCCCGGCGCCCCGCTGGCCCGCCGCTTCGTCCGGCGGGGTCCGCCATCACTTCTTTTCGGCGCCCGGCTTCCGAATCACCGCATGGATGAATCCCTTGTCGACCTCGACCTTGGTGTTGTCGCCGATGCGCACGATGAGCCGGTCGGAGCGCACGCTGGTGATTTCGCCGAAAATGCCGCCGGCAAGCAGAACCTCGTCCCCGGTCGCAAGCGCGCTGACCATCTTCTGGTGCTCCTTCTGCTTCTTGCGCTGGGGCGCGATGAGCAGGAACCACATGGCCGCGAACAGGAAGCCCCAGCCGATGATCATCCACATCCCGCCGGACGACGGCGCCGGGCTGGATTGCTGGGCGAGCGGCCAAAGGACTGCAAGGGAGTGCATTTTAATCATTGCTTGTACGGGTTTTTCGTAAAAGAAACGCGGATTAACTCCAGCCGCCTCTCAAAAAGCAAGCCAAGAGCTGGTTCGAATCCACCCTGTCCCGCGAGTTGAAGAACAAGCCATCATCCGCCTGGTCGGCCGCCAAATCCGAGGAGCATTTCGGCTTCAAGCGCTGGGGATCCGGTCATTTCTCCGTCGACGGCGAGGGCTTTGTCCAGGTGCAGCCGCTGCTCGACGGGCGCCATATCCGGCTGATGGACGTCGTGAGCGAGGCGCTGGACATGGGTCTGCGCGCGCCGATGGTCATCCGCTTCCAGGACCTGGTGCGCCACCGCGTCATCCAGCTCAACGAGGTCTTCGCCCGCGCGATCAAGGACGAGGGCTACAAGGGCACCTACCGCGGCGTGTTTCCCATCAAGGTCAACCAGCTGCGCGAGGTGGTGGAGGAGATCCTGGCCGCGGGCAAGGATTACCACCACGGCCTCGAGGCCGGCTCCAAGCCCGAGCTGATGATCGCGCTGGCGATGCACGAGAGCAACCAGCGGCTCATCATCTGCAACGGCTACAAGGACGACGACTACATCCGCCTGGCCCTGCTCGGCCGCAAGCTGGGCAAGCGGGTCATCCTCGTCGTCGAGCAGCTCTCCGAACTCGACTCGATCATCCGCCTCGCCACCGAGACGGGCGTCAAGCCGATGATCGGCCTGCGCGTCAAGCTCCTGACCCGCGGCGAGGGCCGCTGGGCGCTCTCCACCGGGGAGGGAGCGAAGTTCGGCCTCAACACCGCCGAGATCCTCTTCGCCGTCGAAAAGCTGCGGCAGGCCCGCCTGAACCAGTGCCTGCGCCTGGTGCATTTCCACGTCGGCTCCCAGGTTCCCAACATCATCACGATCAAGAACGCCGTCATCGAGGCCACGCGCTTTTACTGCCAGCTCGCCCGCATGGGCTTCCCCATGGGCTATCTCGACGTCGGCGGCGGCCTCGGCATCGACTACGACGGGTCGCGTACCAACTTCGAGTCGTCGATGAACTACTCGCTCGACGAGTACGCGCGGGACGTCGTCTTCAACATCCGCGAGATCTGCCGCGGCGCCGGCGCGCCGGAGCCCGACATCATCAGCGAGAGCGGCCGGGCCGTCACCGCCCAGCATTCCATGCTGGTCGTCGAGGTGTTCGAGCGCATCAACAAGCGCGAATCGCTCGGCCAGCAGCACCAGCCGAAGGTCAAGCACAAGGTCGTGACGGACCTCGAGGTGCTCCTGAAGAACCGGGCGAAGCTCGGCCGCCTCGAGCGCTACCACGACGCGATCCAGAAGAAGGAGGAGGCCGTCTCGCTCTTCAACCTCGGCTACCTCGACATCGAGAACCGCGCCGCGGCCGAGGCCTGCTTCTGGCAGATCTGCGAACAGATCGATCGCGAGGGCGCCTCGCAGGGCTACCAGCCCGAGGAGCTGCACGACCTGAAGAAGCACCTCGCCGACCAGTACGTCTGCAACTTCTCCGTCTTCCAGTCCCTGCTGGACCACTGGGCCCTCAAGCAGCTCTTCCCGATCGCGCCCCTGCACCGCCTCAAGGAGCGGCCGTCGGTCAACGCCATCCTGGTCGACATCACCTGCGACTCCGACGGCAAGATCGACAGCTTCATCGATCTGCAGGACGTGAAGGAGTACATCACCCTCCACCCGCTCAACGGCAAGCCGTACTACCTCGGCGTCTTCTTCACCGGCGCCTACCAGGACATCATGGGCGACCTGCACAACCTGTTCGGCCGGGTGAACGAGATCCACGTGTTCCTCGAGGAGGACGAACCGAACGGCTTCTACATCGAGGAGGCGATCGCCGGCAGCAAGATGGGCGACGTGATCGAGGGCGTGCAGTACCAGCAGGAGGAGCTGTGCCGCCGGATGAAGCAGCAGATCGACCACGCCACCCGCAAGGACCTGGTGAAGCCGCGCGAGGGCATGCGCTGGCTGGAGTTCTACGAGTCGCAGATGCTGGCCAAGACTTACCTCAGTGTCGCGTTGAAGAACGGGCGAAAGAAACCGGTCTGAGTCGTTCCCGGATCACCGCGCACGGTCCGAAATGAACCCCCCGCCGTCCCCAGCCGGCGGCCCGTCCGGCCGCCGGCGCCTGGAATTCGTGGCGCTGGCGCTCCTGCTGCTGGCGGAATTCCTCCTGTTCGACCGCGTCGGGGCCAGGCATGTGACCTGGATCTATCCGCGCTGGAACGACCAGATCCAGTACCTCACGGAATCGTACCTGGGCTACGAGTATTTCCGCCTCCACGGCCTCCTGGCCGCCCTGTGGTACACCCTGACCAACCCGGCGGCCCAGGGCGCCCTGCACGATTTCTTCGCCCTGCTGGTGTTCAGCGTCGCCGGACCGTCCCGCAGCGCCGCCCTCGCCGTCAACGCCCTCTTTTTCGTCGCCTGGCAGGCCGCCCTGTTCGGCGCCGTCCGCCGCGCCTTCGGCTCCCGGCCGCTGGCCTGGACGGGCGCCGGACTGCTCCTGGCGCTGGCTTCGCCCTGGGCCGTGCAGCAGGGCTCCGCATTGGATTTTCGCCTCGACTGGATGGCGGCCGCCGCGAT
>JBJKRV010000601.1:0-2753 GCA_046704465.1 Opitutaceae bacterium
GCTTGGCGGTGATCGGGTCCAGTTCCTGGGCATAGATCCAGTTGCGCACGGTATGCGCCGGGGCCTGGGGCTCGTGATACTGAACGATGACCAACACATACGGATCGGTCGGCGGCACGGGCGAAGAGGCCTTGAAGTTGATCTGGATGGCATCGAAAAGTTTGCGGTCCAGCTCCTCTCTCATCCTCAAGGTGTAGTCGGCGATGTTATAGGTCGCGTCGGTCGAGACCTGCGAAAGGACCGAGTCGGCATTCTGCTGGGCGGCGATCATCGCGGCCACGAGCGCAGCCTTGGTCGCCCCCGCCCCCACCGCGGCCTTGGGGTTGACGGTACCAGCGAGGGTGGCGGCCTCGAGCGCCTGGCCCGCCGCGACGTCGTACTGCTGCATTCCGGACGAGCCGGGCTGTTGGCGGAAGAATTTCCTCGTCGGATCGTTGCGCGGGGTGTAGGCCCGATCGACGTTCAGATCGGCGAGGGTGGTGACGGTGGTGGTGGGCTGAATCTTCAGGGCCGGCCGCACGCGCAGATTGATCGGTCCCTTGTCCGTGGGGAACGACTCGAGCTTCCCGTCGACACTCGCGATCAACCGGCTGCCCGAGACGCCCTCCACCCGGCAGAATTCCTTGCCCCGCTGGATGTCAAAATCGACGCCGAGATACAGGGTGTAGGGTTTCGGCTCGGCGGGGGCGGCAGTTGGTGCTCCGATTGCCGGAGCGGCGGCGAATGTCAGGAGGACGGCGGACAACAAGTACCGACCGGCGGGAATTCTCAGAAGGAGGTGCGATGGGTGTGTCTTCATGATCGTCTGATTGGTCTCGGCCAGAGCTGAGTTGGAATTGACCGTTTGGAGTACTAGCGGAGTCGATTGGGCGCGCGCCGTGGTCGGATCGCAGCCGGGCCGCGCCGCCGGCGGAAAATCTATATCCATGGACCTGTAACCGTTGTCACGAAAAGGGGATTGCGTTTGAGGGCGCGCACCGGGCCGACCGGTGGCGGCAGCGCTCGCGGCTCACGCGCGAAAATCAGCAAGCGAATCAATTCGAGCCGGGCAGATAATCGGATCGGGGGGATTCCGCGGAATGACGTGGTTGGGGTCATTGGCCCGACCGACGCTTCCGGGGTCGGTCGCCAGGGTGGAGGGGCAGGGTCCTTGCTTTTGCTCTATCGTCGACATTAAAGGTATGCTGGCAATTCTACATTTTGAGGCGTGTCCTTTCCGGGTCTGGGCGACCGAGCGGTCGGCTGTCTGCACGTCATGCCTTGGCCGGGTCGGGAGCGAAGCCGCAAGTGGTTGCGACCCAATTGCTCCGGGCGGATGGCGCATCGGCCTCCTGGACGAAGCCGGCGACGGTGACGATCAAGCGCACCGCAGTGGCGTGTGACGGCCGCCAATCGGACACTCGTGGCCCCCCGGCGGATTTGAGTGGAGCGGGCCTGATGCCGAGTTCCGGGCGAGGACGCGCTGGCTGCACCGCATCTTGGTTATCTCGCCTCGACGATGATTTTTCAGGTTGGAAACCGGTGGTCACAATCGGGCCGGCCCGACGTACGTTCGGTTTATTCTGGTTTTTGATTGGCTCCGGAGATTTGTTCACCAACACTCGCGCCGTCTTCGTCCAGCAGTGCCCCTTGAGTGCTGACCGTTCCCCATGAACGCGAGCTACCCCTTATTGTTTAGCGTCCTGACGTTGTGCACGTTGGCGCCGCGATCCATCGCGGCCGAGTCGATCGATGATGTCGACAAGATGGCCAGAGATTGGGTCAAGATGCGCGTCGAGACCAACCAGCTCGACACCGGCTGGAGTTCGCAGAGCGAACTCCTCAAGTCGACGCTGGCGGCGCTGAAGGAGCGGGCCTCGTCGCTGACGGAGAAGCGCGACTTTGCGAAGGCGAAGACGGCCGAGGAGCGCAAGGAGATCGACGCGCTGGTGGCCAAGAACCGGGCGGCGGACGAAGACCTGAAGGTCTGCGAGGTGCGACTGGGTGCGCTCACGAAGAAGCTGATCGCGCTGCGGCCGAATCTGCCGCCCCGGCTGTCCGAGGCCCTGGAAATGTCCTACCGCAGCCTGGCGTCGGCCGACCTGCCGTTCGGGGAGCGGATGCAACTCGCCATGAACGTGCTGAACCGGTGCGCCCAGTTCAACCGCAGCATCTCCACCGGCGAGGATGTGTTGACGCTCGAGGGCGAGCCGACCGCCAAATCGCTGGATGTGATCTACTGGGGGCTGAGTTACGGTTACGCCGTCGACCGCACGGGACACCGGGCCTGGCTCGGCCGGCCGGGACCCGACGGCTGGCAGTGGAAAGCCCAACCCGGGGCGTTTGATCGGGTGGAGCACCTCGTCGCCATTGCGCGCGACCGGTCCGACCCCGCCTTTGTCGTCATCCCCGCACAGGTCGCCCGGGTTCTTCCGGCAACCGCACCAAGCCCGGCGCCATGAAAAGAGTCCTTTGCCTTGCCTGCACGCTCGGTTTCCTGGTCGCCGCGGGTCGCGCCGCCCCGACGTTCGACCAGGAGATGGCCAAGGCGGCCGCCGACTATCGTCAACGCCTTGCCCGCGCCGCCACGGAGCTCAACCAGACCCGCAACCGCATCGCCGCCGAGAAGGCACCGTTGCTGCAGCAGATGCGCGCCACCGAGGACCGCATCATCGCGCTCCAAAGCGAGATCACCCGGATCGACACCCAACAGGAGGACTCGACCGCCCAGCGCCGCAAGCTCCTGCACCAGCTGGATGCGACCCGCAAAGTGA
>JBJKRV010000602.1:0-3129 GCA_046704465.1 Opitutaceae bacterium
TCGGCTGCCTCATCCAGTTTCAGCGTCTCGCGCCGCAGCGCGACCGCGCGGCGCAGCGCCGCCGGAAAATAGTCCTCCGCCACCGGCTCCGCCGCATGGCAGACCACCCGCTGCGGGATCTTCGCGCGCGGGTTGTAGAGGCCGGCCCCGAGGCGCTCGCCCCGGCGGTCGTACACGGTCACGAGGTCGCCCGCCCGCGCGTCCGGCGACACCTCCCCGAGCATCCGGGGGAAGATGTGCGGCTGGAAGGTGACGAACTTGAGTTGCGCCCACGGCCGTGACCGTGGCGGCGGATCGGACGGTGGGCGCGACCGGCTTTCCGTTTCCATGCGCCCCCACGCAATGCCGCAATCGCCGCGTCTGGCGACAAAAAAGCCCCGCCGCGCGGCGGGGCTGAATTGGCGACCGGGTTGCAGCCTAGGCGACCCGCTCGACGATGAGCGGCGGCGGCGTCGGACGCTTCGGCGCCAGCCGGTAGGCATTCTTGAAGTACTCCAGCGCCTGCTCGAGTTTCGCCTCGTCGTTGTAGTGGATCATCATCAGCGGCTCGCCCTGCTTGACCTGGGTGCCGACCTTCTTGATCTCCGAGACGCCGACGGCGTAGTCGATCTTGTCGTGCGGCTGCTCGCGCCCCGCGCCGAGCAGGTGCACGCCCCGGGCGATCATCGCGGCGTTGATCGTGTGCACATAGCCGCGCTTTGGCGCCGGCAGCTTCCGGATGTGCCGCGCCTGCGGGAATTTCTCCGGATGATCGATGAAGGTGGTGTCGCCGCCCTGGGCCTTGACCAGCGCCTTGAACTTCTCCAGCGCCGAGCCGTCGCCCAGATGCCGCTGCACGGTCTGCTTCGCCGACAGCGTCGAACCGGCCACGCCGGCCAAACGGACGATCTCCATGCCGAGCTTGAGCACGAGTTCCTTCGTGTCCTCCGGCCCCTGGCCCTTCAACAGCTCGATCGCCTCGCGGACCTCCAGGGCCGTGCCGACCGAGTCGCCCAGCGGCTGGTTCATGTCCGTGACCAGCGCGACGCAGCGGCGCTTCATCGAACGGCCGACCCGCGTCATCGAGCGGGCGAGTTGCTTGGCCTGCTCAAGGTCCTTGATGAAGGATCCGTTGCCCCATTTGACGTCGATCACCAGCCCTTCGGAGCCCTCGGCCAGCTTGCGGGAAAGCACGCTGCCGGTGATGAGTGGAAGGCTCGGAATGGTCCCCGTGTCCTTGCGCAGGTCGTAGAACTTGGCGTCCGCCGGGGCCAGCTCGGGCAGCTGCGCGACGATCGCCCCGCCGATATGGCCGAGCTGCTCTGTGAAATGGGGGATGGCCAGGTGGCCCTTGAAACCCGGAACCGCGCCGAGCTTGTCCAGCGTGTCGATGACGAACTCCTGGTCGGCACCGCACATCATCGGCACGATCACGCCACTGGCCATCGCCAACGGGACCAGCACCAACGAAGTCTTGTCGCCCACCCCGCCCGTGGAGTATTTGTCGATCTTGGGCTTTGAGATGTGGGACAGGTCGATCACCTCGCCCGACAGCATCATCTCCTCGGTGAGAATTGCGGTCTCCTGCGCCGACATGTTGGCGAAAAAGACCGCCATCAGCAGCGCGGCCAGCTGGTGCTGTGGCATCTCCCCATCAAGCGTTGAATCAATGATATACCGAATCTCCTCCTGCGTAAACTCACCTCCGTCACGCTTCTTTTCGATCAAATAACTGAACGTTGGTTTGATGAATCTCCTCGGCGGCAATGGGCGTTTCCTTACGTGTGTAGTCATGGAGCGTTCTGGTGCACAATAGCACAAAAATTCGACATAAAAAACAATCTATCCCGTTTGTCGAGACAATTTTACCAAACTTGGGCGTGGTGAACAAATCCGCCTGCCGGGCCCGCCTGACGGCGCCGGTTGTGCCAAGCCGCGGTCGATTACGCGCTTGCGGCGTTTTTCTTCGACCCGTTGAGTGCCAAGATGGATCTCTCCTTCGATCTCGCGCTGGAACTTGACCGACTGCTGGCCGCAGCCGCTCCCAAGGCAGGTTTTCCGGGGGAAGGATTTGATCCGGATGTACGGCCGTCCGACCCCATCCACGGGGACCTTCAGGCCAACGGCGTCCTGGCCTACGCGCGGGGCCTGCGACGGAATCCCCGCCAACTGGCCGAGGCGCTGGTCGGTCAACTCAGCGGGCTCGCAGCGACTTGCGAGATCGCGGTCGCCGGGCCGGGCTTCATCAACTTCCGCCTCACGCCGGGCACCCTCCTCGCCTGGCTGGTCCCGTACGGTCGGCGCGAAACGCTGGCCGCGGCTGCCGGTGAGGCGCAGCGCGGGCACACGGTGGTGGTCGACTACAGTTCACCCAACACCGCCAAGCAAATGCATGTCGGACATCTGCGCTCGGCCGTGATCGGCGAAGCCGTCTGCCGCCTGCTGGAGTTTGGCGGCGCACGCGTCATCCGGGACAACCACCTGGGCGACTGGGGCACCCAGTTCGGCCTGTTGATCTGGGCGTACAAGAACCGACTGGATGCCGCCGCCCTCGCCCGCGATCCGTTGGAGGAATTCGAGCGCCTGTACAAGACCGGACACGCGGCCGCCGAGGCGGATCCGGCGGTGATGGAGGAGGCCCGGCAGGAACTCGTCCGCCTGCAGGCCGGCGACGCCGGCAACCGGGCGATCTGGCGCACCATCAATGAGACCAGCCTTTCCGCCTTCGGCTCGCTGTACGATCAGCTCGGGATCCGCTTCGACCACACCCTCGGCGAGAGCTTCTACAACGATCGGCTCCCGGAGGTCTACCGCGGGCTCTCCGCCGCGGGCCTGGCGACCGAGAGCCAGGGGGCGCTGGTGGTCTTCCATCCCGAGCACCCGCGCTTCAAGGCCCAGCCTTTCATCGTCCGCAAATCGGACGGCGCCGCCAATTACGCCACGACCGACCTCGCGACGATCCTTCATCGGACCGAGCAGTTCGGCGCGACCGACATCCTCTACGTCGTCGACAAACGCCAGAGCGATCACTTCGAACAACTCTTCCTGACTGCGCGGAAGTGGTTGGAACACAAGGGCCGTCGCGTGCCCCGGCTGGAGCACCTCGATTTCGGGACCGTCCTGGGCGAGGACGGACGCCCGCTCAAGACC
>JBJKRV010000603.1:0-3476 GCA_046704465.1 Opitutaceae bacterium
GCAACACCCTCTGGCGCTCCCAGTTCGGCGCCGATGCCGGCATTGTCGGCCGCACCATCCACCTCAACGGCGAGCCCTACACCGTGATCGGCGTGCTGCCGGCCGGCTCGCCGTTCGAGCGCGGCTATGCCCGGCTCTGGCGGCCGCTGGCGTTCCAGCCGGACAACATGACGCGCGATTTCCACTGGATGGGAGCCCTCGCGCTGCTGAAGCCGGGCGTCACGCTCGCGCAGGCCCGCGCCCAGATGAACGCGATCGCGACGCGCATCGCCCACGACCATCCCAAGTCGAACAAGGGCTGGGGCGTCGCCGTCGACCGCTATGTCGACACCCTCGTCGGCCGCGAGCTGCGCCTCTCCCTTTACGTGCTCCTCGCGGCGGTCGGCATGGTGCTGCTGATCGCCTGCGCCAACCTCGCCAACCTTTCGCTCATGCGCATGGTGGCCCGCGAACGCGAGGTCGCCATCCGCACCGCCCTCGGCGCCGGACGCTGGGTGCTGGCGCGCCAGTTTCTCGCCGAAAGCATGCTCGTCTCCTTCGCCGGCGGTCTCGGGGGCCTGGCCGTCGGCCAGGCGACCACGGACATCCTGCGGGCCAACCTGCCCTCGTGGCTGCTCCCCGCCGAGGCCACCGTGGGGCTGAACGGCCCGGTGCTGCTGTTCTCGTTCCTCCTCGCCCTGCTGACCGGCCTGATCATCGGCCTGCTGCCGGCGTGGCACGCCGCCCGGCCCGGGTTGACCGACGCCCTCAAGCAGGGCGGCATCAGCACCAGCTCCGGCGGCGCCAAGTCCCGCGTCCGGAGCGGCCTGGTGGTGGCCGAGATCGCCCTCGCCTTCATGTTGCTCACCGGCGCCGGCCTGCTGATCCGCAGTTTCGACCGGATTCTCGGGTCCGACCTCGGCTTCGACTCCACCAACGTCCTCACCTTCCGCCTGCCGGTGGCGGCGACCGCCTACCCCGACGTGACGGCCCTCAACGCCTACCTCGACCAGGTCCTGAACCGCCTCCGCGCCCTTCCCGGCGTGACCGACGTGGCGCTGACCTCGGCCCTCCCGCTCCAGGGCTGGGGCTACGGCATGCCGTACCAGGTCGCCGACCAGCCGTACGTCGATCCCGCCCACCGCCGCGGCTGCTTCTTCAAGATGGTCAGCCCATCGTATTTCCAGGCGCTGCGCATCCGCCTCATCCGGGGTCGCACCCTCGCCGCCACCGACACGAAGGGCATGCCGCCCGTCGCGGTGATCAACGAGGCGCTGCTCAAGCAGGCGTTTCCCGACGGGCATGCCCTCGGCAAGCGCATCCTCGTGCAGAAGATCGTGCCGGGGAAGACGGAGCTCGGCGCCGAGATCCCGTGGGAGGTCGTGGGGGTGGTGGCGAACGAGCAGGTCGGCGGCCTGGGCGGTTCCAACCACAACCCCGGCATGTATGTGACCATCGACCAGAGCCCCATCTACGGCGGCGGCGTGGTGATCCGCGGCGCCACCGACACCGGCCTGCTGCGCGAGGCCGTGAAGAAGGCCGTCCACCAGATCAATCCCGACCAGGCGCTGCCGGGCATGCGGACCCTCGACGCGATCAAGGCCGATTCGATCGGCCCGATCCACGTCCGCGCGGTCCTGCTCGGCTCGTTCGCCGCGCTCTCCCTGGTGCTGGCCGCAATCGGGATCTACGGCGTGATCTCCTACTCGATGACCCAGCGCACGCGGGAGATCGGGATCCGTTGCGCGCTCGGCGCCAGCCGGGGGGACATCCTGCGCCTCGTGCTCCGCTCCGGATTGAAGCTGACGGTCTTCGGCCTGGTCCTCGGGGTCGCCGGGGCGTTCGGGCTGAATCGCGTGCTCGCCTCGATGCTCTTCGAGGTCAGCGGCCACGACCCGCTGACGATGACCGTGGTGGCCGTGGTTCTGGCGCTCATGGCGCTGCTGGCCTGCCTGCTCCCCGCGCGGAGGGCTACCAAGATCGATCCCATCATCGCGCTGCGCACCGAGTAGAGACCGCTGATCGGCGCTGACGGTTTGAACCACGCTAATTTTCACAGATGGCAGCAAGCGACGCTGCGCAGTCCCACGTACCATCTTGAATCCCCTCTTGAGAGGGGTGCCCGAAGGGCGGGGTGTGTTTGGCCACACGGGGCACAAGGCGCATAAAAGGCTTACGAGGCTCTTTTGATCCTTGTACTACTGTCCGGCCAAATCCTCGCGCGCCGGGAGGAAAGGCGGAGTCCTTCGTTTGGTTTTACAGAAGAAAACAAAGGAAACTGAGGGAGGGGGTGCCAAATCGGTTTCTTTGCCCCCTCCGTGGCCTTGGTTGCCTTCTGTGAAATGCCCGTTCTTTGGTTGCGGCTTCGCCGCGCTGTGTTCTCTGTGGCCATTTCACCCAAAAACGCAGACGGAACGGGCCGGGAACCTTTGGAAGCTGGCCATTGGCGTTTGGTATTTTCCGACTTGCGCCTTTTGGCGGCCATTCCCCCCTCTGCGTCTGTCCCGCCTCTGCGGTGCTCTCTCCTTTTAACCGCTAATCCACGCTAATCGCCGCTGATGGCTTCACCCTCGGATGCAGAGGGAATGGACTCGGGACCTTTGGAATTTGGCCGTTGGCGTTTGGAGTTTTTCCCTGGCGCCTCTTGCGCCTTCTCTGGCCGTCCCTCCCTCTGCGCCGGTCCCGCCTCTGCGGTGCTTTCTTTTAACCGCTGATGGTATCACCCCAGGGTGCCAAGGAAGGAACCTTTGGAGTTTGGCCATTGGCCTTTGGAGTTTTCTCTCCGAGGCCATTTGCGGTGCATCCTCCAACCCAAAACTCAAAACCCAGAACCCCAAAACCCGCATCCGCCCCTACTCCACCAGCCGGCTGATCGTCTTCCGCGTGATCTCCGCCTGCGCCTTGCCGGTGTGCTCGGTCGACGCCGGTTCGAAGAGCATCGCCTTCACCCGGCCGCGCGGCACGACCCGGTGCTCCACCCCCTGGCGCACGATGTGGAATTCCCCCGGCCCGACGGCCACCACGCCGTCGCGCAGGTGGATATCCAGCGTGCCCTCCAGCACCAGGAACATCTCGTCCTCGTGCTCATGCGCGTGCCAGGGACACTTGTCGCCCTCCACCTTAACCAGCTTCACCTGTTGCCCGTTCAAGTCGCCCACGATCTGCGGCGACCAGGTATCCGTGAACCGGCCAAACATTTCCTCGAGATTGATCGCCTTCGGCATGGTCACCTTCGGTAGCGTAACCCGCGCTGCCTGGCAATGACGCCATGACACGTCCCTAATCGCTGCGGCACCCGCCATTCGAGCGAGGTCGACGCCTCCCGCCAGATCCGCTTGCCGAGAGTCGAGCCATGACCCCGTCCGCAGTGCCGTTTGCTTCCTTCACTTGATGAACCCGAGTGATTTTCCCCATGCATCCCGAAGGTACCAAATGTTCATCATGTTCTCGATGCCCACGACAATGGTGCCATCGTTCTGGAGAAATAAGTGTCGGAC
>JBJKRV010000604.1:0-12185 GCA_046704465.1 Opitutaceae bacterium
GCCTGGGCCTGCTGGCAGCCGCGCGCGCCCTCCGGTCCCGGGAAAAGCGTTGACCCGCGAATTCGCCTGTCACTTTTCACTGCTGCGGGCGTCAAGGCCGGCCGGGTGCCGCTGGTGCGCACCTCAACCTCATCGCATCATGTCCCTGCCATAATCGCGGCGAACAATCTGCCTGTGGCTCCTGGTTTCCGTTTTGCCGGGCGCGCAGGCGTTGGCGGCCGACGCCGCGCCGCCCAAGACCTGGATCGACCCTGACACCGGGCACCGCGTCATCCGCCTGACCTCGGAGCCCGGATCGGCCAGCCTCTATTTCAACATCAACGCCTTCACCCCCGACGGGCGCGAGATGGTCTACGTCACCCCGGGACGCGGCATCGGCGTCGTCGATTTCCGCACCTTCCAGACCCGCCTTCTGGTGCCCGGACCGGTCGGCGGCTCTCCCGGCGCGGTCGTCGTGGGCCGGCAGACGCCGACGGTCTATTACGACAAGCCGACCGCGAATCCCGATTACGAGCAACTCTGGTGCACCAACATCGACACCGGCGCAACGCGCAAGCTGGCCGACCTTCCCCGCCGCGGCGGGGTCTTCTCGGTCAACGCGGACGAGACGCTCGCGGCGGGCAGCTACATCGCCGGCAATGGCGAGGACTACCGTGACCGGAACGGCGCCGGCATTCCCCAATCGGGCGGCCGCCCGCACTTTGAGCCCCGCAACAAAGGCGAGATGATGGCGGCTCGCATGGCCGCGCACCTGCCGATGGTTTTGTTCGTCACCGATCTGAAGACCGGAAAGAGCCGGCCGATTCATGCCAGCACCGACTGGCTCGACCACGCGCAGTTTTCTCCGACTGACCCCAACCTGCTGATGTACGCCCATCAGGGGCCGTGGAACCAGGTCGACAAGCTTTGGGTGATCCGCACCGACGGCACCCACAACCGGCAGATCGACGACCGGATCATGCTCATGGAGGGATCGGGGCACCAATGGTGGGATCACGACAACAATGTCTGGTACCAGCTGTACTTTCCCCTGGGCGGCCCGGTCTCGTACATCGCCAGCGTGAATGTCGTGACCGGAGCCCGTACCTGGTATTATTTTCCGCCCGCGGATGCCTCCATCCACGTCGACCGCTCTCGCGACGGCACGATGTTCTGCGGAGACGGCAGCCGGGCCCCGGGCGCGCACTGGATCTACCTGTTCCGGCCCGAACTGATTCGCGACCATCACACCCTCGGCGAGAATCTGATTCGTCCCGGCGTGCTCCACGCCGAGCGCCTCGCCAACCTGTCCAGGCAGAACTATCGTCTCGAGCCCAACGCCCGCTTCTCGCCGGATGGGAAGTACGTCATCTTCCGTTCGAACATGTTCGGCCCGACGTACGTCTTCGCCGTCGAGGTCGCCAAGGCGCACGCGCCCTGATTCGACGTCCGGCCTCGGCACGCATTCGCACCGTCCGGCTTTTGGAAGCGGGACGCCGGATCAGTGACGCGGGTGGGCCCTTGACTCGAACCTGACGGCCGCCGCGCGGGACCGCTCAGCCCGCACCGAATGCACCAGGGCGACGCCCGCCAGCACGTGCGCGACAATCACGATCGAGCCGAGGAAAATCGCGGTCCAGGCGTGGGCGAGTCCGCGCACCGCCGGCCGGCGCTTTCGGGCTCGCAGGCCGGACACGCCGAAGGCCACGGCTATCGGACCAAGGATGATCCCGAGGCAGGGAATGAGACTGAAAATGCCGCAGTAATAGGCGACCAGGGCATGGGGATTCTTGTACGGAATGATCCCCCCGGTGGCGTCGCCCGTCTCGGCGACCGAATTCTGCGGTCCGAGCGCCGGCGGTGCCGCCGGCGCCGCGACTGGCGGCGGAACGTCGGGCTGCGAAAAATCCGCAGGCTTTTTGCTCGAGTCACCGGCCGCGGAGCCGGCTTCAAACAACGCCGTCACCGACGGACGGCAGAGCACCAGCATCGCCAGGACGCCCAGCAGCGTGCCGTACGGAATAAAGATGCAGCCGATGGCAGCGACAACGATGCAAAACACCCGCGACCTCCTTTGCCGCAGCCGTCGGGCGACCATCAGGTTGAGCACAACCAGACCGGATCCGACGAGAAGGATACACACTCCGAAGAGAAAAAAGAACCACCGGAACTCCGCAGGGGGTGCGTGCTGACCGGCGGGCACCCGCGCGTTGGCCGTGGTGATGGCGATCACCACTCCCATGCCGGCATAGAGCAGGCCGATGAGCGCCATCAGCACCTTGGTTCCGGCGGCGACGAAGAATCCGATCCGGAGCAGTTTCAGATGCTCTTCGTCCCGGATGGCCTGGCGGAGTTCAGGATTGATGGGGGCGGTGCTGTTCATGAATGCGAAGCTGCAACCCGGGGCCGTTTCGCTCCCTCGGTCTCAAGGCGGCGACCCGGGGCGCGGGCCGCATTGCCGCCGCGGATCCGGGCAGACGGCGATCCCCCATGGCCAGCCCGGCCACGGCGCTGCGAACCATCGGTCGGATCCACCAACTCACGCGCAGCGCTTCGAATTCCGATCGGGAGATTTCGAGATTCAAGGGGGGTAATGGGGAACCACGATCGCTGCGCCAGCGAAGCGCCGGTCCACCCAACTCGTACAGGGCTGGAGCGTCCGAGGCAACGCCGATCGCCGCAAAGCGATTTCCTGTGTCGCCGTCCCGATCAGGATTCCATTCCGGCCCTCGGCTCCCGTCGACGAGCATCGACAGCCCACACTCCGCGTCTCATCGTCGTCCTCACGATTCCAACCCCGAAGTCGGTCCGCGGCGGCTGCCCCGGCGCGTCCGACGCACGAGCGATGAACACGCCGGAGCCAAATCTGTCCCGCAGATCTTTTCTGAAAACCGTGGTCGGCGCGACCGGCGCCTCCGCCGTGGCCGCCGGAGCCGGCAGCCCGGCGGCGGCCTTTGGCCGGGCGCTCGGATTGGACGAAGCAGCCGGAAGGCGACGGCCCAACATCCTCTACATTCATTCGCACGACACCGGCCGGTTCACCCGTCCCTACGGTCACGCGGTGCCGACGCCGCATCTCCAGCGCCTGGCCACCGAGGGCGTGTGCTTCACCCAGGCCTATTGCGCGGCGCCGACCTGTTCGCCCAGTCGCGCCAGCCTGCTGACCGGACAGAGCCCCCACAACAACGGCATGCTGGGCCTCGCCCACCGGGGATTCAGCCTGAACGATTATTCCCAGCACATCATCCACACGCTGCGCCGCGAGGCCGGATACCGGTCAACCCTGATCGGGTTGCAGCACATTGCCCGGGATCCGATGGTGATCGGCTACGACCAGGTGGAGGTCATTCCGCACGAGCACGTGGAGCAGGTCACACCGGCGGCCGTGCGATTTCTGCGCAGCCGGCCCGCGCAGCCGTTCTGGCTCACGGTCGGCCACTTCGAGACCCATCGCGTCTACCGCCCGGCGGGACCGGAAGACGATCCGCGTTACACCGAACCTCCGGGCCCGGTGCCGGACGTCGGGGCCACGCGGCGGGACATGGCCGACTTTCACGCGACGGTCCGCAAGCTGGACTGGGGCGTCGGCGAGGTGCTCGCCGCCCTGGAGGCGGCGGGGTTGGCGGACAACACCCTGGTCATCTCCACCACGGATCACGGGATCGCCTTCCCCAGGATGAAATGCAACCTCTACGATGGCGGCATGGGCGTGCACATGGTCATGCGCGGCCCGGGAGGCTTTTCCGGTGGTAAGGTCTGCGACGCCCTGATTTCCCAGATCGACGTGTTTCCGACCCTCTGCGACCTGCTTGAGATCGACCGTCCGGACTGGCTCCAGGGAAAATCATTTCTGCCGGTCATCCGCGGCCGGCAGCAGGAGATCAACGATGCGGTCTTCAGCGAAATCAACTACCATGCTTCGTACGAGCCGCGGCGGGCGGTGCGCACCAACCGGTGGAAATACATCCGGTACTTCGGCTCCTATCCGCATCCCGTGCTGCCGAACTGCGACAACGGTCCGAGCAAGACGTATTGGGTGGAAAACGGGTGGGGGAAGCAGGAGGTGCCCACCGAGGAACTGTACGACCTTCTGTTCGATCCAAACGAACGGAACAACCTTTCGTCGGATTCCGACCACCACGCGGTGTGCGAGGAAATGCGCGGGAGACTCCACGGGTGGATGATGGCGACCTCCGACCCGCTGCTGAAGGGGCCGGTCGCGGCCCCCCCGGGAGCACGGGTTGATCCCCCGGACCTGATTTCAGCGCGCAATCCGTTCGCGCCGACCGGCAAACCCGGCTGAGATTGTCCGGCCGCTCCCGGGTCACCGGCGGGACGGAGCGGACCGACGTTTTCCCCAATTCCCGGCGCGCGTCGAATGGCATTGGTCCCGCGCGGGACCACGTCGTATCAGGTCTTGATGGCGAAGAGGAACTCGTGTTTCTCCCCGCCGACCTGCACAATGAGTTTCACCGGCTGGCCAGGGGCCAGACGCTCAGGCTCCAGCAGGACAATGCCGCCCGCGGTCTTTCCGGATTCCACCATCATCGGAGCGAGCAGGAATCCGGCACGGTCCATCATCCCCGCGAATTGGCGCCGGATCGCCGCCCGCTTCTCCACGGCCCACTCATTCAACCTCGCCTTCACCGAGGCCATCGATTCGGCCTGCTGCCAGGCGGTGTCATTGAACAGTTCCCCGTTGATGCCGCGCCGCGTCTGGGGCGCATACAGGTCTGCGTATTGGCGCAACGACTCCTCGCCAGCCAGCGTCCGGGCCCTCCGGAGATCGACCTCACGCAGCAACGCCTGCTCGCGGCGCTGCAGTTCCTGGCGATACTCGGCTGCGGTGATGACTGGCACCGCCCTCCCTTCCGCCGAGGCTGAGATGTTGGCCCCCGAGAACGCCAGCGCCCGCCCGCTGCGGTTGGCTACGTCCACCCTGACCACGACCGGGCTGAATCTGCCCGGCACACTTCGATAGTCCTCATCCAGCAGCCAGACGGTCACCGAGTTCGTCTTGGAGGATTGCACCCCGGAAAGGCCATGATCGGTCCGCGCAACTTCCTGCCCTTCCGGGATGAGTGAAACCATGCGCGTCGTCGTGCAGCCCTCGACGACCCCCAGCGCCAGTATCAGGACCGAAAGCTGGACCGCCCTCATGGCAACGCCCGCTTATCGTGTCGCCCATTCTGCTTTAAGCAGTCTTGTTCAAGGACTAGAGGATTGCGGGCGGCCCCCCCGTTCCGCCGGACAATTGTCCGGAGACGGCAGAAATCGGAATCCGGTCACGGGCCCTTGCCCGGCCCCATATGCCCTTTGACTTGGCGCCGGCCGTGGCGGAAAATCCCTCCCTCGGAGCTTGGTGCCATGCCTTCAGCCGAGGTGATTGTGAGCGGTCTCTTCGCCCGGGCCGACATCCGGATGGACGGACAGCGGCCTTGGGACATCGATGTGCACGATGGGCGCTTCTACCGGCGCCTGCTCTCCGACGGCACCCTGGGACTGGGCGAATCCTATATGGATGGATGGTGGGATTGCGCCTCCCTGGACGAGCTGTGCTGCCGTGCGTTGCGCGCCGGCCTGGACCGGCAGGTCCGATTCAACCTGGGCGCGGCCGTCGCCACCGCCGTCGCGGTGTGCCTCAACCTCCAGAACCGCCGGCGGGCCCGGGTCGTGGGCAAGGTCCACTACGACCTGGGCAATGAATTCTTCGCGGCGATGCTCGATCCGGCCATGCAGTATTCCTGCGCTTACTTCCACGGGACCAACGACCTCGCCGAGGCGCAGCGCCGGAAGCTGGGCCTCATCTGCCGCAAACTCGGCCTGAAAGCCGGCATGCGGCTCCTTGACATCGGTTGCGGCTGGGGAGGCCTCGCGAAATTCTCCGCCGAAAGGCATGGTTGCTCGGTCGTCGGCATCACGATCTCCCGCGAACAACAGGCTTACGCTGCAGACTCCTGCCGGGGCCTTCCGGTCGAGATCCGCCTGCAGGACTACCGCGAGGTGACGGAAACCTTCGACCGCATCGCCAGCGTCGGCATGATGGAGCACGTCGGCTACAAGAACTACCGCGCCTTCATGGAGACGGCGTACCGCTGCCTCCGGGATGGTGGTCTTTTTCTCTGCCACACGATCGGCGGCACCGCCTCGACGGTGCGTTCGGATCCCTGGATCGGCCGCTATATCTTCCCGAACTCGATGCTGCCGTCGGCGGCGCAGGTGAGTCGCGCGGCGGAGGACCTGTTCGTCCTGGAGGATGTCCACAACCTCGGTGCCGATTACGACAAGACGCTCCTCGCCTGGGAACGGAATTTCAGCCGGTCCTGGGAGCGTTTCCGCCCGGCCTACGGCGAGCGGTTTGGAAAGATGTGGCGTTTCTACCTGCTCAGCTGCGCCGGCGCCTTCCGGGCTCGCAGTCTCGAACTGTATCAATTCGTTTTTTCCAAGGGCGGCGTCCCCGGCGGATACGAGTCGGTGCGGTGAGATTCATTTCGCCGCCGACGCAACGGCGGCCGAATGACTTCGATGCCGTTGAAGCCCACCCTGTCCGATCGAACTCCGGGGAGCCTGGCCGGCCTCATTTCGCACCCGCCGATCAGCCGGCCAAAATCATGGACGTCGCTTTCCTAAAATGCGCAGCCGCCGTGGCTGTCGTGCCAGGAGACTGAACCGCCCAGGGCCAACCGGATCCACGGCCGGGTTTTGTCTCCACAGCATTTTCTTGAAAAATAAACCGACGGGTATATCTTTCGGCCGTCGGAACGCTCAGTTGTAGCCGCCCTGCTCTTTGGGTACCCGGCCGCCGACCATTCGGTGCCGGTCTTCCAGCCGCCTCGGGGACAGCGTCGCCAGAGCTGGTGCCGCCGGCAGTCCGGTTGATTCCGGGCTTAAACCACCAACCGAGTTCCCCATGAAAGCGATCTCCCTGCTCATAGCCGCGAGTCTGCTTCCGTTCGCGGCCACTCGCGCAACTGAGAAGCCGCACCCGAATACCACGATCTCCTTGGTTGAACCATTGCACCTGGATGTGCAGGCCAAGCCCACCAAGTTGATTTCGCCCTGGATCCATTTGACCTCCGCCGACGACTGCGGGGGCGCCTTCCGCGCGGTCGCCGTCGTGCAATGTATTGTTGGTGTCACGGGCGCTCCCCGTGCGGTAGCGTGCGTCCAGACCTCCGATGCGGCCTTTGGCCGCGCCGTGATGGCCGCCCTGGGGCACACCCGATTCAGCCCCGCGATCAAGGGCGGCAAGGCCGTGGCGATCCAGATGAGAGCACGGGTGTCGTGCTTCATTCCTCCGCGCAGGGCAGTTGTACCGCGCAGGGCAGTTTATTTCGGCGGTTATTTCGGTGTGGATGAAGGTCAGCAGGAGTTTCTCCGCGAGACCGCCAATTATCCCGCGTTTTCGCATTCCGGTCCGTTTGTCCAGCTCCGGGGCGCCGGCAGTTTTCCATGAGCGTTTGAAATCCGGCGCCGGCTTTCGCTTCCTGAGCGTCGGGATGTGCGCCGCTCCAAGCGGCCCAGGACGGGCCCGAAGCGAACGGAGCCGGCGGCGCGTCCCGGATCGGCGACTCGGCCGACTCCCGCATCCCTGGCAAGGTGGGTCGCTACGGATTGGAAGGTCGCGCTCCGCCGGTGAATTCCTGCCGTTGCGACGCCGCCGCGGGTGGACGATCGGCCCTCAGCCTCTGGAGCCGTCTCGACCGCGATCCTTGGTCCGGACCCTCATTTCTTTTTGGTCATACTCTGCAGGACGCCTTTAAGCTTATCCAATTCCTGACCGTAGTTTGCCCAGTCGCCCTGCTTCAGGTAGTCCAAGGCCTTGTTGTAGTGGTCCAGCGCCTCCTGCGCCATGCCCGACAGCGGGCCCGTTGGAACGCCGCTGAGGGCTTCCTGGGTTTGCGCGGGAGAAGCCGCCCCCAAGGCAAACACGGCTCGCAGGGCGTCGTCCAGGTTGTCGCGCATTTCCAGTCTGTCTCCCAGGGCAACGATGACCCGCTTCAATTCCGGCATCTTGCTTTGTTCCGACTGGAGGTAAACCGGCTCCACATACAGGAACGAATGCTCGATCGGGATCACCAGCAGATTCCCGCGGACCACCCGCGACCCCATCTGATTCCAGAGCGTCAGCTCCGATGAGATATCCGGTTTCTGGTTTATCCGCGCGTCGATCTGCAGCGGGCCGTATATCAGCTTTTGCTTCGAGAGCCGGTATTCCAGCAACTGCCCGTAATTGGCGCCGTCGCAGCGCGCGCACAGCCAGCCCACCATGTTGTTCTTGTTCGATGGGGTGAACGGCACCATCAGGATGAACTCCTCCGACTTGGTGTCAGGCAGCCTCATGATGATGTAGTAGGGCAGCATCGGCTGCTCCTGCTGGTGGTAGACCTCCTTCGGCAGACTCCACAAATCCTCCTGATTATAAAACACCTGCGGGTTGGTCATGTGGAACGTCCTGAACATGTCCGCCTGGATCTCGAAAAGATCCATGGGGTATCGAATGTGCGCCCGCAGAAATGCCGGCATCTCCCCGATCGGTTTGAACAAGGTGGGAAAGATCTTCTCGTAGGTCCGGATCATCGGATCTGACGGATCGATGACATAATACGTGACGGATCCGTTATAGGCGTCGATGACCACCTTGACCGAATCCCGAACGTAGTTGATCCCATAATAGTTTTGCGTCCCATAAAAGGGCTGCGAGTAGGGAAACATGTCCGAGGTGGTATAGGCGTCATGAATCCAGTACAGCCTGCCGTCCTTTCCCACCACCAGGTAGGGGTCGGAATCGTATTGAAGGAACGGCGCGATCGTCTGATCGCGGTCGGTGATGACCCGGTTGAACATGAGCCGGCTCTCATCGGTCAGGTAGCCGGTCAGCAGGATGTTGATGTCCGAAAATTTCCACGCGTAGACCAGCCGGCGGAATAGGCTGGAAAGCCGCACGCCGCCCTTCCCCTGATAGGAAGTATACACATCCTGGCTGCCGCTCGGGTAATCGAACTCCTTGGTCTTGGTGTTAACCAGCACATACTGGCTGGTCTGCTCCCCATAGTAGTTCTCCGGCCGGGTGATTGACAGCACGTCCGAGGTGGGCGGGAGGTCCTGCACAATCAGATTGGGCATGCCGTTGGCCGTGAAATCGTTCACGGGGCTCATGACGAGGCCGTACCCGTGCGTGTATTTCATATGGATGTTCAGCCAGGTCTGCGCGCGCGCCGGAAGCTCCGAGGCCGGTAATTCCCTCGCCGCCAGCGCCACCTCGGTGTACCTCCCCTTGAAATGATAACGATCCACATCCACATTCTGGAAATCATAATAGAGCCGGATCTCCTGTAATTGCTTGTAGGTGTCGATCAACGGCCGGGTATCCCAGAGCCTGATGTTGTGGATGGTGGACTCGTTCGCCTCCATCTCGGGATAGGTCATCGGTCTTCCCACCGCGAAGGGTTTCTCCTCCACCTTGTTCAACCCAAACCCCAGGCGCGTCCACTTGATATTGCTGCGAATATAGGGCGTCTCTTTGGTCAGCTCGCTCGGCTTGACCACATACTGTTCAATCAGCCTGGGGTAAATCCACGAGAAACCTATGAGGGCGACAAAAAAGAGGCCGACTGAATAAAGGACGAGTCTCCATTGGTTGAGGACGGGAACCAGAAACAAGAGGACCGCTACGATCAGGGAGGTGATCAATACCGTCCAGTAGGCGGGGATCTGCGCATGGACGTCGGCGTACGAGGCGCCGTAAGCCACGCCTGAACTCGAATACATCAAATCGTAGAGGTTCAGCCTGAAGACCAGGGCGATTCCCAGAAACAGCAGACCGCCCAGGACCGCCAGATGGGACCGGGCCTTCTGGTGGATATAGAAGCGGTTTCCCTCGATCCCGACGGCCTGGTCCGTGAAATAGGAGATCACCACCCCGATGGACACGACAACGACGGCGAACAGGTACCATCCCTGGAAGAAATCATAGAGCGGCAGGCGGAAGACATAGAAACCCGCATCCTTGGCAAAGATCGGGTCGACGACCCCGAACTTCGAGGCATGCAGGGACATCAGGAACGTCTGCCAGGCGCCGGATGCCTGTAAGCCCATGATCGACGAAAAGAAGAGGATGATGGCCGCCCATGTATATTTGGCGTAGCGATCGCTGAAAATGACATCGGACAGCCTGACGGGCCGGTTGTCGGACAGCACCTTCAACGAACGGGAATGACTTCCCCGTCTCCTGGCGGCGTAGATATTTCCGCCGGCAAAGGCCCCAAAGATGAGGAAAAAGACGAGAAACAGCAGGATCTTCGCCCACAGGATCGTCGTAAATACGGCGCCGTAACCCAGACTCCGAAACCACAGCCAATCGCCGTAATATCCCACAAAGATGGAGACCGTCACCATGAAGGCGATTAGGAGAATGCCGGATACAGCGAATAGTAGTCTTGATTTCATGATGGACGTTCTGACCGGTCGGCATTGGCGCGACCGGCGTTTGGACTAGGAGCCCGGTGGAAGCTAACGCCCAGGGCCCGCATTGGCAAACATAAGTTCCTTCCAATGACCGCCTTGACCTGGTCTTCTGACTCCGCAGCAACGCGAGATGGGCCCGGTTCGGCGACAGCCGGATCCGGGAGCTGCGTCGCCGCCGAGGATCGGCCGGCGCAGCTTTTCGGGAGATCGTGGAGGGGCGTCCCGGACATCACCCGCCGCACTTCACGTGCCGGCGGACAGGCGAGGTGCGCAAGCGCCTCTGGGCCGGCTCGGGGCGCGTTGCGCGCTCCCGCTCATTCCGAAACTATCTTTGCTGTAGCCCCCTCCCCCCCAGATGGTGGACGCTACTGGACTCGAACCAGTGACCCCTAGTGTGTGATACTAGTGCTCTAACCAACTGAGCTAAGCGTCCGGATGAGAGGGGCGAAAGTGGCGGCCGCTCCACGCGGAATCAATCCTGTTTTCGCGCGGCGCCGGCCTCGGGGCGACCGCGCCGCCGCCCGAGCCTCACGGCATCTTCAGCTCGAGCGTGTTGGCCTTGATGGACACGTCGGCCAGCTTCCTCCAGGAGGTGGTGATGTCCTCCGGCGGCGGCCGGGCCGCGAGCAGGTGCTGCAGGACCAGATCGCCGACGATCGGCAGCTTGTACATCGGGCACGAGCCCACGTAGAACCGGTCGGCGGTGAAGACAAAGGTGCCGCCGCGCCGGACAAAATGCCCCGCCGCCTGCACGATGATGCGATGGCTCAGGTCGAACCAGCTCAGGTTCAGCGAACCGTGGCTGTCCATTTCCAGCTGCCCGTGCTGAATGCGGAAAAGCGGCGCCTGGAGCTGGATCAGGCCGCCAAACGCCGACACGCCCCCGGCCCTGGACCCGCCCTGGGCCGGCTCCATCGTGGACTCGTACCAGGCGTTGATCTCGTTGGCGTTCACCTCCACCGAACTGCCGCCGGCGAACAGTTGCTGTTTGCGCATCCACTGCGCCTCGCTGCCCGACGTGCCTCCGCCCTGCACGAGGTAGACCATGCCGAACGGCTGCTTCTTCGGCAACTGGTCCACCACCTGCACCGGCTTCCACACCAGATAGGCGACCGCCAGTGCGGCCCCCAAAATCAGACTCAGGACCGCACCCAGAACCACCTCGATCATGCCGGGACCATGCCGGGCCTTTTCGATTTTGCGCGATACCATGGCGATCCTTTCCCGTCGGCGGAACCGACGTCTAGTTCTTGCCCGGAGGGGGCGCCGCCGGTTTCGACGCCGCGGGTTTGGCCGCCTCCGCGCCCTTCCCCGCCCCGCCGCCACCGGACCCGGACGACTCCGAACGCTTCGACGAGCGCTTGTAATCAGTCTCGTAGAAGCCGCTGCCCTTGAAGATGATCCCCGCTCCCCGGCCGACGAGCCGGCGGACGCGCCCCTTCTTTCCACAGGTGCAAACCTTGAGGGGCGGGTCTTTCATCGATTGGAAGACCTCAAACGTCTGATCGCATTTCTGGCACAGATACTCGTAGGTCGGCATAATGGACAAACTGGCCCCCGTTTATGGGGACCTCCCGCCGGCAAGGCGAGATTCTTCTCTGCGGTTGCAATGCCAGCCGGCCGTGGCATTGGGGAACGGCGACACCGACCATCATGAGGGCAACCGTGGATTTCGAAGAGCGATGGGCGCGCCATCTGGCCCGGCTCGAGCCGGCGATCGACCGCCTGCTGCCCCCGGA
>JBJKRV010000605.1:0-2846 GCA_046704465.1 Opitutaceae bacterium
CTACACCCCGACCCGCCGGCCGACGCCGCCATGCGGCGCCTGCCGGCAGGTGATCGGCCAGTTAGGCCCGCGCGCGGTCGTCCTCTGCCCCTCCAAATCCCGGGAGTGCATCGACACCACACTCGACCGCCTCCTCCCCGGGGCCTTCGAGCCAAAGAATCTCCGGTGAGGCACGCGGCCCCGGCGACCTAGAGACCGCCGATGAAGTCGCGCAGCGCGTCCCAATAGGCGTCGCCGGCAGTGTCGATCAAATCGTTGTGGGCGGCTCCGTCCACCCAGAGTCGGCGTTTGGGCCCGGTCGCGGCCGCGTACAGGCGGCGCCCGTGGCTGAACGGGACCACCGGGTCGGCGGTGCCGTGAATCACCAGGACCGGGCACCCGACGCGGCCGATCTTCGCCAGGTTGTCAAACCGGTCGAACGGAAGCAGGCGCCGACCGGTGAACACGCGAAAGGCGCTGGTAAACGCGCTCCGGAGGATCAAGCCCGCACACCGCCGGTCCGCCGCCAGATCGACCGCCGGTCCGCCGCCCAGCGAGAATCCGTAGAGGATGATCCGCTCCGGCGGCACTCCGAGCCGTTGGGTCATGTAGTCCATGATCACCCGGGCGTCGCCCAGCGTCGAAGGTTCGTCGGGCCGCCCGCCGCTTTGGCCGTAGCCGCGGTAGTCCCAGGCGAAGACCGCCACGCCGAGGCGCTCGCGCAGCTCGTGCAGACGTTCCTCGTTGCGCCCGAGATCCTCGGAGTTGCCGTGGAAGGTGATCAGCGTGAAACGCGCCCCGGACAACGGCAGATGCCGCGCCGCCAGCACCACACCGTCGGGCGCCGGCACCTTGAGGATTTCCGGGCCGTCCGGATAGGTCGCCGGCGGCGGCCGGAATATCGCCCGGTCGGAAAACAGCCAGGCATAAACGGCCAAACCGGCATAGGCGAATGCCGCCGCCCCCGCCGCGACCTCGAGATAAGAGAGCAGCGCCATGCCCGGCGGGCGCGTCACATCATCCTCCCGCCAGGAGTGCGCGGGCTTCGTCCACGACCCGGTCGCGCGGCACCTCGACCTCCGTGCGTGATGTCAGTTCGCGCACCTTGACCACACCCCGGGCCAGTTCGTCGGCGCCGTAGATCAGCGCGAGACGGGCGCCCGAATCCACCGCGGCGTTGAACTGTTTGCCAAAGGCGAGCGGCTTGAGCGGGTACTCCACGCGATACCCCGCGGCCCGCAGCGCATGGATGTCGCCGAACGCGGCGCGCCGCTCCGCCTCGCCGCCGAGCACGGCGTAGATGTCCGCCGCCTGCAGGAGCGGGGGCAGCAGCCCGCGGCGCTCCAGCAGGAGTTCGACCGTCATCTCGCCGATCGCGAAACCGACGGCCGGCAGGTCGGGCCCACCCAGCTTCCGGACGAGATCATTGTAACGTCCGCCACCGGCGAGGGCGCGCAGATCGCCCCGGCGGTCGAAGGCTTCAAATACAAATCCGGTATAGTAGGCCAGGCCCCGGACGACGCCCAGGTCGACCGCGACGAAGCGGGCCAGCCCCATCGCCTCCAGGCCCTCCAACAGGCGGCGCCAGTCCGCCAGGCGGGTCGCCAGGCTCGCTTCGGGGACGGAAGCCAGCGCCGCGGTGAGCTGTTCCAAGCTCTTGATCTGCAAAAATCCGAGCACCTTTGCCTTCAGGGCCGGATCGAGCGGCCCGAAGGTCTCGGCGTAGACCTTGAAGGCGTCGTCGCCCAGGCGTTCGTGTTTGTCGACCGCCACCAGCAGCGCCTGCACCCGCGGGGCATCGAATCCGAGCGAGCCCAGGAAATGCACCCAGAGGTCGCGGTCGCTGAGGCGCACGTAAAAGTCGTCCTCCGTCAAGCCGAGCGACGCGAGGCACTGGACCAGCAGCGCGATCAGCTCGATCTCGGCCTCCACGCCGGCCTCGCCAAAGATGTCGGCATTAAGCTGGTGAAAACACCGGCCCCGCCCGCGTTGCATCCGTTCGTAGCGGTAAAACTCGCCGATGTTGAACCACTTGATCGGCCGCTTCAGGCTGCCGGCCTTGGCGCCGACCATGCGGCAGACCGACGGCGTCAGCTCAGGACGCAGCGCCACCTCGCGCCCGCCCTTGTCGGCGAAGCTGAACAACTGCTGTTCGATCTCCTCGCCCGACTTGGCCTTGTACAACTCGAGCGACTCGAGCACGGGAGCGTCATACTCGACGAACCCGAAGGCGTGGGCGGTCTGGCGCCAGAGCCGGAAAAGATGGTTCCGGCGAGCCAGCGCGTCAGGATAATAGTCCCGGAATCCGGGCAGCGACTGAAACAACGGCATGCAACCGCTCAGGTTGCAGGCGGCGGTGGCGCTTCGCCACCCTTATTTTGCAACGTGCCAAGGTCGAGCTTCTTGAGCTTGGCCTTGAGGATCTTGCCGGATTTGAATTTGACCACGGCGCGCTGGGGGATGATGACCTCGGTCTCGGGCTTGTTGGGATTGCGCCCCACCCGGGCCTTGCGCACCTGAACCTCCAAAACACCGAAGTTGCGCAGCTCCACGTTCCTTCCCTCGGCCAAAGCATTCATTACGATATCCAAGGTCATTTGCACGGTCGCCTGCACTTCCTTCTGCGGGAACCCCGTCTTCTCGTAGATCTGCAGCACAATCTCGCGTTTTGTCAGGTTGGTTGACATGGTATTTCCTTTCTCAAGATCCAAAGTGAAAACGGCTTAAGTTATTCGAAGGGGAAACCCGGTCAACAGCAAAGGCTTACAATTCCGTCAAAAAACGATGAGCGACAAACCGCCCCCCGATCCCTTTGAACAGCTCCCGCGGCAAATGCAGGATCTCCTTAAGGGCTCGAATGTTAAATC
>JBJKRV010000606.1:0-2803 GCA_046704465.1 Opitutaceae bacterium
CGGCGGCGAGCCAGGCACGGCGACGGCCGCGGCGGCGGAGGGCGGCCAAGGGGCGGCGGTCAAGCACGCCGGTTGCCGCCAGGGCGGGGAGCTGCTGCTCGAGGTCGGCGGAGAGCTGGCAATAGCGGGACAACAGGCTGCGGTGGACGGGGCTTTCCTCCAGCCACGTGTCCAGCGCCGCCCGATCGGTTGCAGTGAGCGTCGAACCGTCGAGGCGGGCGGCCCACAGCGAGGCCTGCTCATCGGCGGTCCCGTCGAGGTGCAGTGACGAGGGATTCATGGCTGGGCCTCCTTGGTTTCCGGCGTGCTGCCGGTGGGGGCGGACTCGGCCGGCAGCAGGGGGCGATGAAGCCGCAGCGCCCGGGCGTGCTGCTTCTCGACCGTGCTGACGGCGATGCCGAGGCGGTGGGCGATCTCGCGGTGCGAAAGCATGTCCACCTTGCGCAGCAACAGCACGGTGCGACAGCCGGCCGGCAGCCGGCCGATCGCCTGTTCAAGCTGGCGCCATTCCTGGCGGGCCATCACCTGCTGCACGACGCCGGGGCCGGGCGACGCGGCCCCCTCGGGCTCCCGGGCGTCCCGCGCGAACGGGGCCAGGCGCCGCCGTTTGATTCGATTGAGCGCCAGTCGGTGGGCGACCGTATAGAGCAAGGCCTCGGGTTTTTGTGGCGGGTGCCGGTCGGCGGCATTGTAGACACGCAGATAGGCATCGTGGGCCACGTCCTCGGCCTCGCTGGAATCCCGGAGCATCCGCGCGAGGTAGCGGCGCAGCGGTGCGATGGTGGCCTGGTACAACGACGAAAAATCCCAACGCGGCCCCGAGCCGTCCGGGCCCGAAGTGCCGGCGGCGGGCGCCGGGTTCGGGGACGAGTCAGGGGGCGTGCGACTGGGGCGGTCCATGTCAGGCAAGGGATGGGCTATTGAATAATGACAACCACGGCGCCCGTACCCGCTATTTGACCAAGGGGTTGCACGTCGACCACGCCCGGCGACGGAGGCGCCAGGAAGGTCTTCTAGGACATGGGTGGGATCCGCTCAACGGCAAAGCGCGGTCCCGGGATGCGTCGAAGGGCCGATGCCCGGTTTGTCATCGGCATCAACGGTTGGCGGAGGCTGCCCGGGTCGACCTGGTCTTGGGACGGGACCCGCGGGTTCCTGGAGACGCGCCTCAGGGCTCGGCGCCTGGGTCGGTCCGGCCCGCTCAGTGCATCTGCACGTAATTGTACATCGTGCTGGCCTTGTCGGCCGCGAATTCGGCCGCGGTCAGGTGCTCAAAACTCGTCCGCCGGTAGGTGCGGAGCAGGGGTGTCCCCGGCGGGAACCGCCGTTGCGAGCCGAACAGTTTGTCGAATCCCCAGTCGCGGTTTGGCGGACTGTAGCGGGCGTTGGCCCACTGACCGGTGGCCACCTGGCTGTTGAAGAGCGCGACGATGGATCCGCGATAGAGCAGGGTTTTCCCGTTCCAGTCTTCCGAGAAACGGGGGTAATTCTCGACCCCGCCCGAATAGGTCGAGTTGCTGCCGTTGGTGCCGGAACCGCTGCCGGACGTGGGCACGATGCCGGTGAGAAAGGCGGCCGCCACCTCGGTGTTCGAAGCGGTCGGGGCGCTGCTGCTGGGCAGGTTGTGGGCGTCGCCCGTGGGTTTGCCCGTCGACGAACTCCACCAGGCGTTCGAGAGAACATTGATGGAGTCGGCGGCGATGCTGGCCGGCGTTTCGTTGCTCGGCGGGTTCGTGGGGCTGTCCGAGCTTGAGTAGGTGGCGTTGTAGTCGCCCACCACGTAGGCCGGCGCATTCGTCGCGAAGGTGAAGCCGTCCGCGGCCCCGGAGGTCACGGTGGATCGGTTGGGCAGTTGGGACGCGTTTTCCAGGCGCACCGCGGTCTCGCCGCCGGTGTGCGTTCCGACGCCGGAGACGTCGCTGGTGGAACTCCATCCCCCGGACGGGTTCATCACGTCGACGTACATGATTCCGGTCCAGTTGCCGTCGACGTTCCAGGCGGAGGCCGTCGGATGGCCGCTGACAATCGTCGTCTGCTGGATCTGGGAGGACAGGGGCGTCGAACCGGTCGCGTCGATCGCCGTGCGCAGGGTGCCGACGTTGATGTCGACCGTGTTGACCCACTTGCCTTCGCGGGCGTCATACATGACACGCTGGCTGTTGACGGTGCCGGACGGTAGGGTCAGCACCTTGGTCGGATTGCTCGTCAGCCAGGAGGAATCGGTGCCGGCCGCGACGGCGGCCTTGTAGCTCGCGGCGTCCGACGCGTTGGAGAATGCGGTCACCGTGCCGCCGCTCTTGACGACCAGGTAGAGCCCGGCCTGGTTGGCGAATTTCTCGGACTCGATGGAGGGATTCGCGGACGAGGAAGTGTTCGGCGGCTCGATGAGCTGGTGAGCCGTGGTCGGATCCACCACCCCCGGCGGGTTGGCCGGCTGCACGCCCATGCTGGAGTCGGCGACATAGCCGCGCCACAGCTGGGAGGCGACGTTGTAGAATTGGAGGGAGTTGTTTCGGGTGTTGATCGTCGAGTCGACGTAAGTGCCCAGCGGCGAGCCGTTCAGGGTCGGGTTGTCAATGCCGATGGTGATGGGATTGCCGCTGCTGTCGGTCAGACCGTTGGCGAAATAGATGCCGCGTCCCGTCGGCCGCCCCTGCGTCGCCTGCTCGGAGTAGAATTTGCCGGCGGTGGAGAAGTTGTTCAGGAAGCTCAGCGACGAACTCGCGGTGAGATAGACGTCCTTGTTGCACATGACCGGGCCGGCGACCGTCATGTTGGCTCCCGGCTGGAACTCCATGGTCAG
>JBJKRV010000607.1:0-16092 GCA_046704465.1 Opitutaceae bacterium
GTTACCTTCTTGACTGCCGCGGGATCGCTGCCGTTGGCCGGCTGGGGCGCCGGGGGCGCGACGGCCGGGGCGGGCGTCGGGGCCGGGGATGCCGCGAGCTTCTGGTAATAGGCGAACCGTTTGTACACCTCGGCCTGCGCGAGCCGGTCGAGCTCGTGCGCGCGCTCCGGCATCCGCTTCTCGAGCATGCGGAAGCGGTTCTCCGATTTCGTGAAGCGGGTCAGCTCGCCCTTCGGCGGCGCCGAGTCCAGCACGAGGGGATTCTCGCCGCGTTCGGCCCGGCGCGGGTCGTAGCGGAAGAGCGGCCAGTAGCCGGTCTCCACGGCGAGCTTCTGGTGCTCGATGCCGTCGGTGAGCGAGTACCCGTGCGAGATGCAGTGGGCGAATGCGATGACGAGCGACGGGCCGGGATAGGATTCGGCCTCGCGCAGGGCCGTCAGGGTCTGTGTATCGCGGGCGCCGATGGCGACGTGGGCGACATAGATGTTGCCGTAGGTCATGGCGAGCAGCCCGAGGTCCTTCTTGCCGATGCTCTTGCCCCCCATGCTGAACCGCGCGGCGGCGCCGAGCGGCGTGGCCTTGGAGCACTGGCCGCCGGTGTTGGAGTACACCTCGGTGTCGAGGACGAGAACATTGACCTTCCGGCCCGAGGCCAGCACGTGGTCGAGGCCGCCGTAGCCGATGTCGTAGGCCCAGCCGTCGCCGCCGACGATCCAGACGCATTTGCGCACGAGGTAATCGGCAAGGTCGGCGAGTTCCCGCGCCTCCGGGTTGGTCTGCAGGTTGGCGAGTTGGTCGCGCAACTCCACCACCCGGGCGCGCTGGGAAGCGATGCCGGCCTCCGAGCCCTGATCGGCGCCCAGGAGGGCGTCGGCGAGGGGCGGACCGACGCGCGCCGCCAGCTTCTGGACGAGTTCGCGGGCGCGGCCTTCCTTCCGGTCGATGCTCAGGCGCAGCCCGAGACCGAATTCGGCGTTGTCCTCGAACAGCGAGTTGGACCAGGCCGGGCCGCGGCCCTCGTCGTTGCGGGCGAACGGCGTCGTCGGCAGGTTGCCCCCGTAGATCGAGGAACAGCCGGTGGCGTTGCTGATGACCGTGCGGTCGCCGAACAACTGGGTGAGGAGCTTGACGTAGGGCGTCTCGCCGCACCCGGAGCAGGCGCCGGAGAACTCGAAGAGCGGATCGAGAAACTGGGCGCTCTTGACCTGATCCAGCTTCAGGGTGGCGCGGTTGGCGGAGGGCAGCTTCAGGAAGAAGTCGAAATTCCGACGCTCCTGTTCGCGCAGGGGCGGCTGCGGTTCCATGTTGATCGCCTTTCGATCCGGGTCGGACTTGCTCTTCACCGGACAGAACTGCACGCACAACTTGCAGCCGGTGCAGTCCTCGGGCGCCACCTGCAGCGTGTAGCGCATGCCCTTGACCTCGGGCGAGCGGAAATCGGTCGAGTGGAAGCCGTCCGGGGCCTCGACCAGCGCCTCGGGCGCATAGTACTTGGCGCGAATGGCGGCGTGCGGGCAGATCTCGACGCACTTGTTGCACTGGATGCAGAGCGACGGATCCCAGACCGGAATCTCGTCGGCCAGATTGCGCTTTTCCCAGCGGGAGGTGCCGGTCGGCCAGGTGCCGTCCGGCGGAAAGGCGCTGACGGGCAGATCGTCGCCGCGGCCCGAGAGCATCGCGGCGGTGATGTTGCGGACGAAGTCCGGCGCATCCTCGGGCACGGGCGGCGGCCGGTGCAGCTCCGAGTCGGGCCGGGCGGGAACCGGCACCTCGTGGAGGGATTCCAGGGCGCTGTCGACGGCGGCGACATTCTTCTTCACCACCTCCTCGCCGAGCCGGCCGTAGGTCTTCTTGATCGCCTGTTTGATGCTCTCGAGGGCCTGGGGCAGCGGGAGCACCTTGCTGAGCGCGAAGAAGCAGGTCTGCATGATCGTGTTGATGCGCCCTCCGAGGCCGCAGGCGCGCGCGACCGCGCTGGCGTCGATGGCAAAGAATCGAAGCTTCTTGGCAAGGATCTGTTGCTGGGTCTCGACCGTCAGGCGGTTCCAGAGGGTTTCGACCGGTCCGGGGGCATTGAGCAGGAAGACGCCGCCGGGGGCGGCATGGTCCAGCACGGGCTGGGTCTCCAACAGGTAGAACTGGTGGCAGGCCAGGAAGTCGGCGTTGCGCACGAGGAATGGGGTCCGGATCGGCCGGTCGCCGAAGCGGAGGTGGGAGATGGTCGTCCCGCCCGATTTCTTCGAATCGTAGACGAAGTAGCCCTGGGCGTATTTGCCGGCCTCCTCGCCGATAATTTTGATCGTGTTCTTGTTGGCGCCCACGGTGCCGTCGGCGCCGAGGCCGAAGAACACCGCGCGGGTGCGCTCGGGCGGCTCGATGTCAACCGCCGAGTCGTAATTGAGCGACAGGCCGGTGACGTCATCGTGAATGCCGATGGTGAAATGATTCTTGGGGGAGGGGCGGCCGAGTTCGTTGAAGACGCCGAGCACCATCGCGGGGTTGAATTCCTTGGAGGAAAGGCCGTAGCGGCCGCCCACGAGGGTCGGCGAACCATGCCGCGGCTTGAACCAGCCGGCCAGTTCGGCCTCGCGCAGGGCGCCCACAACGTCGAGGTAGAGGGGCTCGCCGACCGCGCCGGGTTCCTTCGTCCGGTCGAGCACGGAAATCGATCGCACCGAGGCGGGCAACGCCGCGGCCAGGGCGCGGGCGGAGAAGGGCCGGTACAGGCGGACCTTGACGACGCCCACCTTCTCGCCGTTGGCGTTGAGCCAAGCCACGGTGTCGGCGACCGTCTCGGCTCCCGAACCCATGATCACAATCACGCGCTCGGCCTCGGGGTGCCCCTCGTAATCAAACAGATGGTAGGACCGCCCGGTGAGCCGGGCGAACAGGTCCATGGTCTCCTGCGTGATTCCGGGGACGGCGTCGTAGAAGCGGTTGATCGACTCACGGGCCTGGAAGAAGACGTCCGGATTCTGGGCCGAGCCGCGCACGACCGGGTGGTCGGGGGTGAGTCCGCGGCGACGAAACGCAGCCAGCGCGTCGGCGTCCACCAGTTCCCGCAGGGTGTCGTCGTCGAGGCGGGAGACGGTGTTGACCTCATGGGAGGTGCGGAAGCCGTCGAAGAAGTGGAGGACGGGCACGCGGGTCAGCAGGGTGGAGGCATGGGCGATCGCCGCCAAGTCGTGCGCTTCCTGCGGCGAATTGGAGGCGAGCATGGACCAGCCGCATTGCCGGCAGGCCATGACATCGGAGTGATCGCCGAAGATCGTCAGCGCGTGCGTGGCCAGGGTGCGGGCGCTTACGTGCATGACGCAGGGCGTGAGTTCGCCGGCGATCTTGTACATGTTGGGGATCATGAGCAGGAGGCCCTGCGAGGCCGTGAACGTGCTGGCGAGCACGCCCCCCTGCACCAAACCGTGGACGGCGCCGGCGGCACCGCCCTCCGACTGCATTTCGACGACCTCCGGGACCTGACCCCAGACATTGGGGCGGTGGGCGACGACCCACTCGTCGGCATGCTCCGCCATCGGCGACGACGGCGTGATGGGATAGATGGCGAAGATCTCGCTGAGACGATAGGCCGTGGAGGCAACGGCCTCGTTTCCGTCCAGCGTTGAAACAACGGGCTTTGCGGTGGTTTTCACGACAGAGAGGAGAAGATAGTAAGTGGTTGAGGAATCAGAGGATTTGAAGGATAGTGCCGGCCGGCGGGCGGTGCTCCGCATCCCTTGGCGACCATTGCGCAGATATTGGGAGTCGGGGTTGCGGCGAGCCCGGGACGGGCGAAAAAAAAGCCCCGGCGGAAAAGCCGGGGCGTAGTGGGCAGACTGGTAAGTGCTACTTGGTTTTTGGCGGC
Organism: Opitutaceae bacterium; assembly: GCA_046704465.1. GTDB lineage: Bacteria > Verrucomicrobiota > Verrucomicrobiia > Opitutales > Opitutaceae > Fen-1467. The sequence continues at coordinate 3,860 of JBJKRV010000607.1, forward strand.
GGCGACATCGCCGTCAGGAAACTATCGTCAACTTTTTTCGCCACCATGTCGTACATCCGCTGGATATCGAGTTCCGCATTTCGCCGCGCGATGCGGGCCGTCTCGACTGAGGCGGCATCGTTGAACATCTGGCGGTTCAGCTGCTCGCGCTGGTTGCGGAGGTCCTCGATCTCCTTTTGCGTCGAGGCGATCTGGGAGCGGAGATCCGCGGCCTGCTTCAGAAAGCGGTCCGTGTCGTTGGTGACCTCTTGCACCTGTTGTTCGTGCTGTTTGCGAGCCTTCTCGGCCCGGGCGCGATCCTGGGCCTCGCGCTGCATTTGCTGGCGGCGGGCGTCCTCCTGGGCCTTCTTCTCAATGGCTTTGCGGCGGGCGTCCTCGGCGGCCTGTTCAGCCGCGGCGGCCGCGGCCTGGGCCTTGGCCTGGGCTGCCATCTCAGGCTGGGCCACCTGCGTGTAGTAGACCGTGAAGGCGATCAGGAGGAAGGTCGGGAAGATGACGTAAAATTTGTTCATGGCTGCGAGCGCGTTGGCAGGGGGGTGAACCGGATCAGTCCTTGGCCTTGGCGGCGGCCGCGGCAGCCGCGGCGCGGGCCTTTTCCGCCGCCGCGAGCTTCTCGAGGAGGGCCGTGTAGACGTTGACGTTGTCCTTGGCCTTCTTCACGTAGGTTTCAAGGAAGGCCGCCTCGTCCACGTATTGCTTGTCCTGCACCTGGAGTTGTTTGATCTGCTGCTTCAGATCGTCGGCGTCGCTCTTCAGACCGGCGAGTTGCGGCCGCAGGCTGCGGTTGACGAGGTCGAAGGTCTCCTGGCGCTTGTCCAGCAGGGCCTGAAAGGCGGCCGCTTCCTTGTCCTTCTTCTCCTGCTCGGCCTTGCGTTCGGCGGCGCGTTTGACCTGCGCGGCAATGGCCTCTTCGATGGCCTTCTTGCGCGCCTCGGCCTGTTTCAGGATACGGGCCTTCTCCTGTTCGATTTGCTGGATGCGCTGCTGTTCCTGCCTCTTCTGGTAGCCTTTGTCGAAGTTCCAGTAGAAGGCGCCGAACACCAGGATGCCAACGAGTGGCCCTATGAGGTAGGCTTTGTTCATATCGAGCGATTTAAAGGTTCAGCTGGGGGGTGAATTAGTCGGCGATGACGCCGGCGGCGGCGGCGGCGCGGTTCTTCTGGTCCTGGATGGAGGCCTGAACGCCCTGCTCAATCCGCTTGGCTTCCTTGGCCGTGTCGGGGTACTTGGCCGCCTGGGCCGCGGCTTTGAGCGCGGCGTTGTAATCCTTCAGGTTGTAGGCGATGACCGCGTAGAAGTACCAGCCGTCACCCGGCTTGTCGGGCCCGCCTTTCGCCACGCACTTCTTGATGTGGACGTAGGCCTCCTTGGTCTGGTTGTTGCCGTAATAGGTCTGGGCGATCTGATACTCCAGTTGGCCGGATTTCGGGAAGAGCCGGGCCGCTTCCTCCAGGGTCTTGATCGCATCCTTGTCCTTGTGCTCCTGTTGGTAGGAGTAGGCGAGCAGCTGCCAGTTCTGCACGGTCGACTCGATGCCGCCGTCGCGAAGTCCCTTGGACAGGACGTCGCAGGCCTTGCCGTATTGATTGATATTAAAAAACATGCCGACGATCTGATAATTGTCCTTCGGCGTGTTCAGGAACCCGTGCTTCTGCGCCCGCTCCATGGTGATGATCGCACGGACCATGTATTCAAAATAGGCCTGGCTGTCGTGCCGCTTCTGGGCGTCGTCGGCCAGCTGGATATAGGAGAAGGCCAGTTGCTGCCAGTAGCTCTTGTTGGTCGGCTTGGCCTCCAAGCCGAGTTCCAGATACTCCGCGCCCTCCTTTATCCGGTTGAGCTGGTAGAGGGCGGAGATCTTCAACTGGTAGAAGGCTTCCCGTGGATGAATGGCGGATTCTAGTCCCCGGTTGATCCAGTACAACGCCTTCTCCATCATCGGCTTGTTGGTCTTGTCCTTGCCATTCGACTCGACCCCCTGACCCAAGGCGTAATACACCGACGCGAGGAAATAGATGTTGGTCTCGTTGTACGTCTTGGGATCCGTTCCGGCGAGCCAGCGACTGAGGTAGTCGAGGGTGTCGGCAAAGTATTTCTTTTGGACGGCCAGGTCCTTGCTGGAGGCACCGATCTGGAAGGCGATCTGGGAGACATTGTAGATGTTCTCCATCGCGTTCTGGTGGGTGAAGTAGTTGGAGTGGCGGGGGGTGATCGCCACGCAGTTCTCCAGGGCCTTGAGTGCGCCCTGAAGGTCGTTTTTCTGAAGATCGGTCTGGGCGATCAGTCCATCGGCGAGCGCGGCATCATAGCTTTCAGGGGCGGCCTTGGCCTTGATCCGGTCGAGGATTGTCAGAGCCTTGGTCCAATCCTTGGCATCGAGCGCCGGCCGAAGGTATTCGTTGATCTGGTCCGACGTGTAATCCGAGAGTTGCGGCGGTCCCTGCTGTTGCTGGCTTTGGGCGGCCACCCGCGCGAATGGAAATACCATGACCGCCGCGAACAGCAGGGCGGTCAGGCGGGTTTTGGGTCGGGACGGGATTGGCGGAAGGGCCATGGCGAAAGTTGAGCCGGTAAAATCAATCGTTGAAGCTGAAGACGATAGGCACGGACATGCGGGTGTTCACCGCGCGCCCGCCGCGGCGGCCGGGACGGAATTTCCACCGACTGACCGCCTGGAGTGCGGGGGCCTCAAATGCCCGGTTCGTCGAGCGGATCACGTAGGCGTCCACGACGTCGCCGGTGGTGGTGACGATGAAACCGACATCGACTTCGCCGGTGATCCCCGCCCGGCGCATCTCATACGGATAGATGGGCTGCTGCTGGACGCGGGCGACGGGAATCTGGTCGAGTTGGGAGATGTCGAACACCTTCCCCAAGCCGCGTCCAAACCCTGACGGCCGGGTGGAGGGAATGGTCACCACTCCCTTGGCCTGCTCGATGCCGGGCGGCGGTGGCGGCTCCACTTCCTGCACAAACGTGGCATTGGGCACGATGGTGGGCACGTCGACGAGGGACGGCGGCGCGACCGCCACCTGGGTCGTGTCCTGATCCTGCAGATCCTGAACCTGCTGTTCCGGTGGCTCCGGGGGCAGGGTGGGCATGGTGATTTGGACCAGATCGTTCTGGTCCGAAGCGGATTTGTGCACCGCCTTGGACTTCCCGTTGAACGCCAAGAGGAAGGTGCTGAGAGACAGCGCCGAGACAACCGCGCCTATCAAAAGATCACGCCGCATGACAGTAACACGCTAAAGGTTGGAATGGCGGGAGAGGATTCAAAAGCTGGGTTCAACGCCCGGTCGGCCGGGTCCGCGTCTCCATGGAGACTTTTGTGATTCCGGCCTGCCGGATCTCGTCGAGCACCTGCACGACAGACTCCCAGTGGGCCCGGTCGTCACCGGCGATCAGGATCTTGGGGTCCTGGTCGTGCTTCTTGTATTCGTCGAGACGGCCGGGCAACTCGGTGATGTCGAACAGTTCGCGGTTCCAGTACAGGTTGCCCTGGCTGGAAACCTGGATCGTCACCACGTCCTTGTTCTGAAGCTGCTGCTGCGGCTGCTGCGACGAAACGGGCAGGTCGACCGGAAGGGACTCGATCCGGTTGAGCGACAGGGTGAAGAGCACGAACGTGGCCAACAGGAAGAAGATGACATCGATCAGCGGAATAATCTCGATGCGCGCCTTCTTGCGCGGCCGGAGTTGGATGCGTGTACCTTCTTCCATGAGAGATCAGATTGCGCTGGACCTAAAAGGATGACGAAAGACCGGACGATTTCTTAGGGGAAAAAAGGGCGGAGCCGGGCCTCATTTGGAGGGGAAGGTGCGGGTCTCGATATAGATCTTCGGAATGCCTGCAATGCGCACCTGGTCGACCACATAGGACACCTGGGCGAACAGGGCCCGTTGATCCGCGTTGATGAGCACCCGCGCCTCGGGGCCTTCCGACATCTGGTAATGCTGGAGACGGGTGAGGAACTCGTCCAAGGTGATCAGCTCCTTGTCCCACGCCAGCGTGCCGTCCGAGGTCACGGTGAGCGTCACCGATCCCGTGGGGTCGCGCGGAAAGTTGGTGTGCGCGCGGGGCAGCTCCACCGGCAGCCCTTCCGACTTGTTCAGCGACAGCGTGAACAGCACAAAGGTGGCGAGCAGGAAGAAGATGACATCGATCAGCGGAATGATCTCGATGCGGGCTCTTTTCCTGCCGCCGGATCCACCACCACCACCATGCATGATTTATTGAGAGGTTGGATGTTGTGCAGCCGCGAGAGTGGGATCGGGGAAGCGGGCTATTTCTTGGCCGCCGTTTCCTCGCTGCCAGTGATCAGCAGCGCCAGGGCATTGGCCGCGTCTTCGACTTCGTGGCGGGCCTCCTCCATCCGGGCGTTGAGAATGTTGTAGGGGAAGAGCGTGCAGACGGCGATGAGCAGACCGCAGGCGGTCGCGATCAGCGCCTCGGCCACGCCACCGGTGATCTGGCCGGCCTTCGAGGCGATGTCGCCACCGGCGCCCAGCGAACCGAACGTCCGCATCATGCCCGTGACCGTGCCGAACAGGCCCAGCAGCGGGGCGGCCGTGATGCAGGTGTCGAGCGTCGCGAGGCCCTGCTGGAATCGGGCGAGTTCCTGGTTGGAGGCGCGGATGAGCGCGTTCGAAAGGGACGTGTCGCGATTGGACAAGGCGTAGACCAGCACGCGTGCCACGTAATCCTTGCTCTTCTGGCCGAGGGCCATGGCCCCGTCGATGTCCCGGTCGTCGACCTTCTCGAGCATCTTCTCCACCAGCTCGTGATCGCGCGCCGCGTTCTCACGGATGAGGAAAAGGATGCGCTCGACCACCACGGTGATGGCGAGAAACGCGACCAGCAGGACGGGCCACATGACAATTCCCCCCGCTTGGAACAGCTCCATCGGGGTCTTGCCCATGAGTAACTCGAAGCCCAACGGCATATGCAGCAATGTAATCATGATTGTGATGGTGGATGAATTAAGGTTGAGAGGTGGGAAAGAAGGAGACGGGGGTGGTGGGGCCGGTGATCAAGATTGGGGAGGGGAACAGGCCGAAAAATGTCATTGATGGCGACGGCGCATTCCGGCGGGGAGCAAAAAAAACGGATGACGAACGATTATTAGCGGCAAGGAGACAGGTGGGACGACAAATATAATAGCTGAAGGCGATGGACGCGACTCACAAAGCAAAATCCTTGCCGCAACTGCGCTTCGCGGTTGGCGCTGGTTTGGCGTGGTCCAAAGGGGTAGGCAGGGTACGGGGAAGACGGGCGAGATTCAAGGCTGGGGGGCAAACTTGGTTTCATTGCGTTGCCGCTGTCAATTCCCTTTCTTGTGTTTCCGGAGACCATCGCGGGGACGGACCGCGATGGCTCGAAAATCCCTCGCGCGACTCCGATCCCGACCGAATTTGGCTGCCCGACTAGGACTCGAACCTAGACAAACGGAGTCAGAATCCGTTGTGCTACCATTACACCATCGGGCAGAGAGGCGGCTTCATCACGGGCGTGGAGCCGGCGATGGGATTCGAACCCGCAACCGCCTGTTTACAAAACAGGTGCTCTGCCGTTGAGCTACGCCGGCGCGCGCGTCGACCAGAAACGAAAGTGAATTCAAACAACGTCCGCCCGGCCCATCCTGCAGCCGTGAGGCGGCGGCTGGTGGCTCCCCGGGGACTCGAACCCCGAACCTACTGATTAAGAGTCAGCTGCTCTACCAATTGAGCTAGGAAGCCCGGGCGGAGGGGGAAACGCTCGACAACGCTGCGGCGTTGTCAACCCCGTTTTCCTCTCGGACGGCCGCGTGAAGTTGCCCGGCGGAGACGACGGCCGATTCGCACCGCCGGCCGGCGTGCAGTGCCCGCGAGGTGCCGCCGCTCAGCGCCGGGCGGCGATCATCCTGCGGGCGGAATTATGCGGTACTTTCCCCTTGCCTTGCCTCGCGCGGTCACTTGTTCTGACCCGCTCCGCACGTCGCGGCCATTGTCATGCAGAAGACCAAGAAGTCCGTTGCGAAACGTTTCAAGCTGTCGGCCCGGGGCAAGCTCGTGCACCGCTCGCCGGGAACGCGGCATCACGCCAACCAGAAGTCGCCGAAGCAGAAGCGCCGGCTGGGGAAGCCCTCGGTGCTCGATCCCGGGCATGCCGCGCCGCTGTTGCGCTGCCTGCCCCACGGCTTGAACTGACCTCCACTTCGCGCGGCGGGTGATCTCCCAGGCGACCCGCCCGCGACCCAACCTGCCGGATCCCATCCAACATGCCTCGTGTCACCAACTCCCCCGCGTCGCGCAAGCGGCGCAAGAAAGTCCTGAAGTACGCCAAGGGCTACTTCGGCAACAAATCCAAGCTCTACCGGTACGCCAAGGAGGCGGTCCAGCACGGCTGGCAGTACGCCTACCGCGACCGGCGCAAGAAGAAGGGCGACTGGCGCGGCCTCTGGATCGTGCGCATCAACGCCGCCTGCCGCAACGCCGACATCAGCTACAGCCGGTTTGTCGAGGGCCTCAAGGCCGCCGGCATCGCGCTGGATCGCCGGGTGCTGGCCGATCTGGCCGTGCGCGACGAGGTCGCCTTCCAGAGCCTCGTGCAACAGGCGCGCGGCGCCCTGCAGGCCAAGGCGGGCACGCCGGCCGCGTCCCGTTCGGATTCCTGAGCGGTTCCGGCGTGGCCATCCCCGCGCCGGCTGGTCCCGCGGAAGCGCTCGCCATCGGGCGCCCGTCGCTTTTCAGTCATCCCGCTTCGGTTCGTCCCGTCCGGCCCCGCTGCCGCGGGGTTGGCGGCGGCCCGAGGCGGATATCGCCGTATGCAAGACCAACTCGCCGCCCTGATTGACCAGGCGCGCGCGGAATTCGCCGCGCTGCGCAGCCGACCCGAATTCGAGGCCGCGAAGGCCCGCCTGGTCGGACCCCATGGCCGGTTCACCGCCCTGATGAAACAGATGGGCACCGTGCCCAAGGAGCAGCGCCCGGCGCTGGGAAAGCTCATCAACGAGACCAAGGGGCGGCTCCAGGCCCTGTTCGACGACACCCTCCGTCACCTTGAAGACGCCGAGATCGCCGCCCAGCTCGGCCCGCCGGTCGACGCCACGCTGCCTTCGCCCGACGGCGGACCCGGCACCCGCCACCCCTTGACCCAGGTGACGGAGGAGATGTGCCGCATCCTCCACAAGGTCGGGTTCGTGGTGGCGGACGGGCCCGAGGTGGAGACGGAGTTCTACTGCTTCGACGCGCTCAACACACCGGTCGGACACCCGTCGCGCGACGCCAAGGACACGTTCTATTTTCCGGAGACCGCCCGGTTCGGCAACGTGTCGCGCAAGATCGACGGCGAGAAATATCTCCTGCGCACCCACACCTCGTCGGTCCAGATACGCACCCTGCAGAAACATCCCCCGCCGGTGCGCATCGTCTCGCCCGGCCGGACCTTCCGCCGCGACACCACGGACGCCACGCACAGCGCGAACTTCAACCAGCTCGAGTGCCTCTACGTGGACCGCGGGGTCACGGTGCGCGACCTGAAGGCGCTGCTCGATTACATCTTTGCCTCGCTCCTTGGTCCCGACACCAAGACGCGCTTCCGGCCCCACTACTTCGGCTACACCGAGCCGAGCTTCGAGGTCGATCTTTCCGCCCGGCACCTGCCGAAGGTGAACAAGGAGTGGATCGAGATCGGCGGCTGCGGCATGGTCGACCCCACGGTCTACGAAGCCGTGGGGTGCGACCCCGAGGCCTGGACCGGCTACGCCTTCGGCATGGGGCTGGAACGCCTCGCCATGATGCTCTACGGCATCGATGACATCCGCTATTTCTACCAGAACGACCTGCGGTTTCTGAAGCAATTCGCCTAGGGTCCTCGTCCCGGCGGCCCGGCGAACGCGCGTGCCGTCCCTTCTACCCGTGAAAGTCTCCCTCAACTGGCTCCAATCCTACGTCACGCTCGATGCTCCGGTCGACGAGATCGTGCACGCCATCACCTTCCTGGGCTTTGAAGTCGAGCAGGTCCTGCGCACCGGCCTGCCGCCGCTGAAGGACGTCGTGGTGGGTGAGGTGCTCACCCGGCAGCCGCACCCGAATGCCGACCGGCTCAACGTCTGCACGGTCGATGTGGGGCCCGCCGGCGGGGTGAAGACGATTGTCTGCGGGGCCCAGAACCACCGGGTGGGCGATCGCGTGCCGGTGGCGCTGCCCGGAGCGGTGCTGCCCAACGGGCTCGCGATCAAACAATCCCGGATTCGCGGGCAGTTGTCCGACGGCATGATGTGCGCACCGGACGAGCTGGGCCTCGGCGACGATCATTCGGGCCTGCTGATTCTCGACGGGAAGCCGCCGCTCGGGGCGCCCCTCAACGAGGTGCTGCCCCCGGGCGACACCGTGTTCGACATCGAGGTCACGCCGAACCGGCCGGACGTGTTGTGCCATCTCGGCGTCGCGCGCGAGTTGGCGGCGTGGTTCCGGCAGGACCTGACCTACCCGCCGGTTAAGTTTGTGGGGCTGCCCCACCATGCGCCGGAGCGCCGCGATCTCCTGGCCGACGTGACCGTCGAGTCCGGCGAGGACTGCCCGCTGTACACGGCGCACGTGATTGCGGGCGTGAAGATCGGGCCGAGCCCGGCCTGGTTGCAGGAGCGGCTGAAGGCGGTCGGCTTGCGTCCGATCAACAATGTCGTCGACGTCGGCAACTACCTCATGCTGGAGACGGGCCAACCCGTCCACGCCTTCGACGCGAAGAAGATCGAGGGCGCGCGCCTGGTGATCCGCCCCGCCCGCCAGGGCGAGACCCTGACCACGCTCGACGGCAAGGAGCGCCTCCTCAACAGCCGCATGCTGGTGATCGCCGACTCCGCCAAGCCGCTGGTCATCGCCGGGATCATGGGCGGGGCCAACGCCGAGGTCGATGACACGACGGTCGATCTCGTCCTGGAGGTCGCCTATTTCCGCCCGGCTTCGATCCGCTGGACCTCGCGGAAGCTCAATCTTTCGACCGACAGCTCGTATCGCTACGAGCGGGGCGTCGATCCGCACACTCTGATGGAGGCGGCCCACCGCACGATCGACCTGATCCTGGAGACCGCTGGCGGCCGGGTGGTTGGACCGGCCTGCAAGGTGGGCGACGACCGGCCGTGGAGCAGCGAGATCACGATCACGCCCGAGTTCGTGCGCCGCCAGCTGGGAATTGCGGTTGGCGATGAGGAGATGAAGGAGGCGCTTGAGGCGCTGGCCCTGCCGATCGTGCGCGAGGAATCGGATGCGGAGGGCGCGCCGCGATGGACGGTCTCGATTCCGAGCTGGCGGGGCGACCTCGACCGGCCGATCGACCTCGTGGAGGAGATCCTCCGACTCTACGGGACGGACCGCATCCCCGCGAGCCCCGTGCTGGCGCCCGGATTTCCCGGAGAGGACGCCCCGGTGGTCATCTTCAACCGGCGCGTCACCGAGTACCTCGTGGGCCAGCATTTCCACGAGTGCGTCAACTACACGCTCCGCTCGGCGGCGGAGATCCGGTCGTGGGTCGCGAACACCACGCTGGAGGAACTGGCCCTGGCGAACCCGTTCGTCGAGGATCAGTCGCATCTGCGCCCGTCGCTCGTGATCGGGCTGCTGGCGTCCCTGAAACTCAACCAATCGCGGGGCACCGGCGCGACGCGGCTGTTCGAGACCGGCCGCGTGTTCATCGAGGACAACGGCCGGGTCTTCGAATGTGCGGCGGCGGCCTTTGTCGAGGCGCTGACGCCGGATGCCGGGCGGCAGTGGTTGAAGCGCGCCCCGGCCGACTTCTACACGGTCAAGAACCGCGTGCACCACCTGGCCGGCCTTGCCGGTGCCCACCTCGCCTCCCTGACTGCAACGCCGGTGGCGGGGGCCTACCTTGGCTGGCAGGAGGGGCATTCGGCGGCCATCGGAAGCCTGGCGAACAACGGCTTTGAGGCGCGCTACGGGCTGCTGAACCTGGCCCTGACGCGCGAAGCCGGCGTGGAGGGCCGGGTCCTGGCCGGGGTTTTCGCCATTCTCCCGGAGAAACTCGCCGAATCGGGCGGGCCGCGCCGCTACCGCGATTTCAGCCCCTTTCCCCCCGTGCTGCGTGATCTGGCGCTCGTGCTGGATGCGGCCACGCCGGCCGAGGAAGTGCGGCGCCGACTCGAGGAGGTGGCCCGCCGCGTGGCGGGCGGCGCCTTTGCGGTCGAGCAGGTCTCGGTCTTTGACGTTTACGAGGGAGCCGGCCTGCCGGAAGGGAAGAAGAGTCTGGCCTTCTCGCTGGTCTTTCGGGCGCCGGACCGGACGCTGACGGACGACGAGGTCAACGCGGCGTTTGCGAAGATCCAGCAGGACATCGCCGCCGACGGACAGGTGCGGGTCCGGGTTTGAGATCCGGTGGCGGACCGGCCCCGACGGCACCGGAGCGGCCTTGAATCGCGCGCCGGTGCGCCCCTACAATCGACCGATGCCCTCAACGCCCGAACTCGACATCGACTACGTGGCCAACCTGGCCCGGCTGGCGCTCACCGACCAGGAAAAGACTGACTTTGCGCGGCAGCTGGGCGACGTGCTGACTTACATCGAGAAGCTCAAGGAGGTCGATGTCTCCGGGGTCGAGCCGACGGCCCACGCGTTTCCCGTGACCAACGTCTGGGCGGAGGATGCGCCGGAGCCGGGCCTGCCGGTCGATCGCGCCCTCCAGAACGCGCCGGCGCGGCGCGACAACATGATCGTCGTACCCGTGGTCGTCGAATGAGACGCGGCCGCGCACAGAACCCCTCCGGGATCGCGGGAACTGGTGTTTCCCGGTTACGCCCGGCATCCATCCGAGGCCGCCCGGCATGTCATCGGATCTGATCCATCAACCGGCGGCCGCGCTCGCGCCGTTGCTCGCGGCCGGCAAGGTCTCCGCGGTCGAACTGATCACGGCGTGCATCGCCCGGACCAAGGCGGTCGACGGCCGGGTGCGCGCCTTCAATTCGTTCGACGAGGCCGACGCACTCGCCCGGGCCCGCGAGTCCGATGCCCGCCGCGCGGCGGGTCGCGCCCTTGGGCCGCTGGATGGCGTGCCGGTCGGGCTCAAGGACGTGATTGCGGCGGAGGGACAGCCGCTGACCGCCTCGAGCCGGATGCTGGAGCATTTCATTTCGCCCTATGACGCCACCGTGACCCGGCGGCTGAAGGACGCCGGGGCGGTGTTGTGGGGCCGGCTCAACCTGGACGAGTTCGCGATGGGCTCGTCGACGGAGAATTCCGCGTTTCAGCCAACCTCCAATCCCTGGGACCTTGAGCGCGTGCCGGGCGGCAGCTCCGGTGGCAGCGCGGCCGCGGTGGCGGCGGGCGCCGTGCCGCTCGCGTTGGGTTCCGACACCGGCGGCTCGGTCCGCCAGCCGGCGGCATTTTGCGGCGTGGTCGGGCTGAAGCCGAGCTACGGCCGGGTGTCGCGCTACGGTCTGGCGGCATTCGCGTCGTCGCTCGATCAGATCGGGCCGCTGGCCCGCACCGTGCCGGACGCGGCGCTGCTGCTCGGCGCGATTGCCGGCCACGATCCGCGGGACTCCACGTCGGTCGCGGCGCCGGTGCCGGATTATCGCGCGGAACTCGACCGGCGCCGGGGTCCCTGGCGCCTGGGACTGCCGCGCGAGTATTTCGGCGAGGGCCTCGATCCCCGGATCCGCGCCGCGGTCGAGGCGGCGGTGGATTTCTACCGGCGTGCCGGATGCCAGATCCGTGAGGTGTCGCTGCCGCATGCGGCCTATGCCATCGCCGCCTACTACATCGTCGCGACCGCCGAGTGTTCATCGAACCTCGCGCGGTACGACGGCATCCGCTACGGGCATCGGTCGCCGGCGGCGACCGATGCGCTCGACATCTACTTCAAGTCCCGCGCCGAGGGATTCGGGGCGGAGGTCAAACGCCGCATCATCCTCGGCACCTATGTGCTCAGCAGCGGCTACTACGATGCCTATTACCTGCGGGCCCAGAAGGTGCGCACCCTCATCCGTCGGGATTTTCTCGACGCGTTCAAGGAGGTGGACGCGCTGCTGACTCCGGCGACGCCCACGCCGCCGTACAAGCGGGGCGACAAGGCGTCCGACCCGCTGGCGATGTACCTGAGCGACGTCTACACCATCAGCCTCAATCTGGCCGGTGTGCCCGGGATCTCGATACCCTGCGGTTTCACCGACCAGGGTCTGCCCATCGGCCTCCAGATTGTCGGCCGGCCCTTCGACGAGACGGAGCTCCTGGCCATCGCCCGG